>JANMNK010000700.1:0-3899 GCA_031373875.1 Pirellulaceae bacterium
TGTAGCCGGGAACCCGACCCAATTCTTAATGGAACGGGCAGTTCTTCAACTTGGTTTGGATTGGCGTTTTGTCACTTTGCAAGTCGAGCCCGATCAATTCGAACAAGCTGTACTGGGCATCCGCGCATTGGGTTTTGCAGGCACCTTTTTCTTTCCGCCGTTTCATCACCGCGCTGTCGATTTTTGCGATGAATTAACGTTGGCAGCACAGACGTCGCGCGCTATCCGCGTCGCCCGAAGACAGGACGCAAAATGGATTGGTAACGACACAATGGCTGCAGCAATCATGGCGTTGCTGCCGGAAAATATACTCAAGGTCACTTCGCGGATTCTTTGTCTAGGAGACGCAAGTATTTTTCAAATCCTGCGCACGATGGAACCATTGCTCACCGATCGACTGGACGATTCATTCCCAAGCGATCGCAACCCGATCGTTCATGCGTCGCCGACAGATGCGAGTGTTCCCATAGCTAATCAATCCGATACGCAGGAATACTCGGCGATTATAGTCGATGGTTCTTCGGTTCCCGCCAGCCCAAAACGGATGGCTGCACTGCCGCTGTCTGCTGGGGCACGCATACTTCTTTTGGATGACGACGGAACGATGGATCGCTGGAAAGAAATTGCACTGCAGCGGGGAATGACTGTCATCCACCCAATCGATCTGTCTGTGCAGCATTACATCGAATCACTCTTCTTCCTCACCGGACAGCGAGGCAGTTCGACATTGATTCGAGAGGGGTTGGAAGAGTATCTAAACTGGTAAGTTTCTTATTACCGCTCGATTGACGTGATCGCGCCAAGGTTGGGACGGTAAAAACCAAATACGATGCTAGGTACGAATATACTATTCGGGTAATGCAGTTTCTGTCGCGCGAGACATGCGGTATCGCGAGTCCCGTGTCACTTATTCGCCATGGCAATCGGACAAAGGATCGCCCAAACGGCTAATTGAGGGTTTGCTTCGACCCTGAATTTCCCAATAAATTTTCTGCAAGCTACGTTTGCCCGGCGTTCGATTTCACTGAATCGTCAAGCATAAGAGAATTGAGCAAATGAGCGATTTACAAAAACCATCGATTCGAAGTTTCGACCGAGAGCAATTTCTCAAGCGATGCTTGGGCAATGAAAAGCTGGCCGACAAACTGATGGAAAAAATGGTAGCAACTTTGCCCGATGAGTTGGTCCAATTGACCGAGGAAATGAACGGCGAACGGATGGAAGAAGCTGCGCGTCGAGCCCATCGCCTCAAAGGAAGCGCCGCCAATTTGTGTGCAGCACCGTTATCGGAAGTTGCTGGCCGCATCGAAGAAGCCGCTCGGCGCAACGCGTCCGACGAAGCCAAGGAATTACTGAATTCAATCAACGAATGTATTGAAAATTTGATAGGGGAATACCGTGAATCAAAATCGATTTAACATCGGACCGATAACTGGAAAACGGGCAACAAGTAGCAGCCCCATGTCCTTTTCCTCCAATCTGACGCACATGAAGCCGCGTGTGCTGGTTGTCGATGACGATCCGTTTACGGTGGAATTGCTAGAAAACGCTTTGTGGCAATTTGGATACGAAGTCGAGACGGCCACAAACGGTGCCGAAGCCATCGAGCGCTATCGTAAATTCGGACCACGCTTTCTCGTTTCGGACGTCGAGATGCCGGAAATGTCCGGAGTAGAACTATGCCGCGCCATCCGAAAACGCGCGTCCTGCCAATACACGTACGTTATCCTCTTGACCAGCCACTCTGATCCAGATGCTGTAGATGAGGGCTTGAATGCTGGTGCGGATGATTACATCTGCAAACCGTTCCGACCCGAAGAGCTTCGATTGCGCCTAGAAAGCGGTAAACGTTTGTTGCAGTTGGAAGGTCGCGATATGATGATTTTCTCGCTTGCCAAATTGGCCGAAAGTCGAAGCGAAGAGACCGGTCTGCACTTGGAACGCATCCGAGAGTATTGCCGCATCCTCTCGCTCGACCTGATGACACAACCTAAATTCGAACACGTTGTCGATGCTCAATTTGTCGAGTTGATATACCAAACCAGTCCTTTGCACGACATTGGAAAAGTCGGAACGCCTGATGCCATTTTAATGAAGCCAGGCAAATTGACTGCAGAAGAATTTGAGATCATGAAGCGGCACACGATCATCGGCGGCGATACACTGCGCGCGTCGGTCGAAGCCTATCCTGAAGCAAAATTCTTGATGATGGCTTTGGACATCGCCCTCAAGCACCATGAACGCTGGGATGGATCAGGGTATCCATTTGGTCTTCGTGGCGGAGAAATTCCCTTGGCTGCGAGAATCGTTGCGATCGCCGATGTGTATGACGCGCTTACGAGCAAGCGATCCTACAAGGATGCACATAGTCACGAAATGGCATGTGATATCATTCGCCAAGGTCGCGGTTCGCATTTTGACCCTAGTTTGGTCGAGTCGTTTAACCGATGCGAATTGGATTTCAAGGAAGTCTCAGAACGATTTAGCGTTCATCCCAAATCAGCGATCCCCGCTCCTGCACTGCTCGAAGAGCGTCCCGAGCCAAGCTTGTCGATCGTTGATTAGACCCAACGAAGCTTGATGAACAAGTCACGCCAACGCCTCCTCGCAGGGGCGTTGAAGATGGATGGTCGATACCCATTAGGGATTTGATTGTTTGGGCAAGAGTTCAAATTTTCTAATCTGTCCGTCACGTAGAATCGAATCCAGACGAACTATTCCAACGTTGAATTTTAAAAAAAGCAACTTGGAAGCGCGTCGTTCAAAGCTAGCAATACCCTCCGACTACCCACGTTCCGGCCTGCACAAGATGCGGTAAACTTTCCGCAAGCAGACTCGTCACGGCAATCCTTACACAAACAAGTTTTTTTGCGCATTCACGTCGAATTGCGCGAATTCGCGTTTCTCAGCACCTTGAAATAGCGATTACTTATTTTCGTAGGGATGTCTAATGGATTAGACATAGAAATGATAGCTTTCAACTTGGCAAATTTGCGAGTGGAGCGCAAGGATGCGTTGCAAAAGTCTGTCTCAATTGCTTTTTGCAGTTACTGCTTTATCGACGCTAGCTTCGGGGAATGTGTTCGCCGAAACGTTGATACCAGCATTGGGTGCACGGTCGGCTGGACGAGGCGGCGCGAACTTTGCATTCGATGACAGCGGATTTGTATTGCATGACAATCCAGCGGGTTTGATTGGTGTCACTTCGTTTGAAAACGGCAAACGAATTGACTTCTTTGAAGGCAACATTGCGGGGTTATTTCCTGACTTGCATTATTCCGATCCGCAAAATTCCAATGTGCAGGCGACTAACGACCCATTCGGAATGGCTGCCTTTACGATTGGCCATCGAGTCAACAACGACTTAGCAGTTGGATTCGGCGTCTACACACCCGCAGGTTTTGGCGCGAAATGGAATATGGAGGGACCTCCCGGTCCTTTGGCAGGTCCGCGACTATACAAGTCTTTGGGAATGCTCATACGAGCTTTACCGGGCGTGTCCTATCAGATGACGGATCGTCTGCGGCTCGGGGCTACTTTGGGTGTTGCCGCCAGTCACATCGAGCTCGAAGGACCTTACTATGTTAATTCAGCACCTCTGACGGGCACTCCCACGCTCCTCGATTTACAGAGCACCGGCGCGGCTCTAACTTGGTCGGGCGGTCTGCAATACCAATGGTCGGAGCGACTCACATTAGCTGGCCGATACCAAAGCCAAAACGAATTCCATAACGATGGAAATGCACGAGTCACCATTCCCGGGCTCGGAACCTCGTTTTACGACGCGAACGTAGGCATTACTTGGCCGCGTTCGGTTGGCGTCGGACTGCAATACAAATTGTCGCGTGCCCGTCGCTTGGGATTGGATGTGGACTGGCAGCAATGGTCCAAGGCGTACG
>JANMNK010000709.1:0-4785 GCA_031373875.1 Pirellulaceae bacterium
AGTCGATGCCATGAACTACTATCGGATGCAAACATTCCATACTCCATTTGCGGCGGAGTAGCAGTATGTTTGCATGGATACCAACGAAATACCGTCGATCTCGATTTAGTTATTCGCTCAAGTGATAGTGCTTTTGTACGGGAAATAATCACGAAGGCGGGTTTCGATTGGGATCCAACACACGTCGAATTTCGCACAAAGGAAGGGATCGCTATACAATTCCTGGTCGCGGGAGAAAAGGCCGGAAAGGATACTCAAATTGTGATCGCTGAACCTATAGGGGACTCCAATGTCGACGTCCGCGAAGGCCTCAATGTTTTTCGGTTATCAAACCTCATCGAGATGAAGCTTGCATATGGAATGAGTAACTTGCGACGTACGCACAAAGATTTTGCTGATGTCGTCGAGTTGATTTCTATCCGCAAACTCGATGGTTCATTCGCTCGCTACCTGCATCCCGATGTGCGCGAAACCTTTCGACAACTGGTCCGAAACGCCGCAAGCTAACTGGAAATTTCTGTTTCCTGTAAAAACTTTGATGGCCAGTTTGCACAGCAACTAGCTTGTCCAAACAAGTCCCACAAGAAATTGGTGATCTGTCAGTCTCGAGCACCTTTGCGGCCGGGGCGGTAGCCAGGGGTTCTGCGATCGCGATTTTGCTTCTTAGTAACGGCGGAAGAATCGTCACCGGGAGATTGTGGTTTGGGGATTGTGTGCACGTAGTTGCCCCGGAAACGTTCGTTGGCATCTTTCCGTCGTTTTTCGACTGCGTCGCGTGGGGGCTTAGAGGGGATGAGGCAATCGCAGCCTTCACCGATCAAATCCGCGCGGCCTGCTTCGCGTAGAGCATCACGGACTTCGAAATAGTTTTCAGGTTTGAAAAACTGCATCAAAGCACGCTGCATTTTGCGCTCGCGAAGTGCCTTGGCGATAAAGACAGGCTTCTTGGTAAACGGGTCCATACCCGTGTAATACATGGTTGTCGCGACATCCAACGGCGCAGGAATGAAATCCTGCACCTGATCGGGTTTGTATCCGTTTCGCTTGAGAAACAACGCCAACTCGATCATGGCGTTGAGATCGCTGCCTGGATGCGAAGCGATAAAATACGGGATCAAGTATTGTTTCTTGTTGACGCGTTTCGATTCGCGAGCAAACTCGTCAGCGAAAAATTCAAAGTCATCGTTCGCGGGCTTTCGCATTTTGTACAAGACATCTGGATCCACGTGTTCCGGGGCGACTTTGAGGTGACCGCCGATATGATGTTGTGTCAACTCGCGAATATACTCGGGCGATTGCCGGGCCAAGTCCATACGAATGCCACTGGCAACGAGCACTTTCCGAATGCCTGGCAGATTTCTGGCTTCGCGCATCAATTCGATAACGGGTTTGTGATCGACGCCCAGCAGTTTGCAGATCTTTGGATGCACACATGACTGTCGGCGGCAATTGGCTTCGACGTCAGGACGGGTGCAGCGCATGTGGAACATGTTGGCTGTAGGGCCGCCAATATCAGAGACGATTCCTTTGAATTCCGGATCGTCCGACATCTGTTTGATTTCGTTGATAACGGAATCTTTGCTGCGGGATTGAATGATGCGTCCTTGGTGGGCCGTGATCGAACAGAATGTGCAGCCGCCAAAACAACCTCGCATGATGGTGACCGAGTTCTTGATCATCTCAAACGCAGGGATGGGTTCCGTATAGCTGGGGTGTGGACGGCGCGTGTAAGGGAGACCGTAGATGCGATCCATGGCTTCTTCGCTGATCGGCAATTGCGGTGGATTGCAGACGATGGCCTGCGTCGAATGGGCTTGGATTAACCGGCCCGCGTTGAACGGATTGGTTTCGTTATGGATGATCCGAGTCGCCTCTGCAAAGGCCATCTTGTCGGCTACGACTTCTTCAAAGCTTGGCAGAGCGATCGCGTCGGTAGGCCGCTCTTCCGAGGCACCCAACACAAACGCCACGCCACGCATATCGCGCAAGTCGCGCACCGTTTCGCCTTTTTCCAATCGTTGGGCAATTTCGACAATCGCATTTTCGCCCATACCGAAACCGACCAAGTCCGCTTTGCTGTCAAGCAAGATCGAACGCTTGACCTTGTCGCTCCAGTAATCGTAATGCGCCAGTCGTCGCAAAGACGCTTCGACGCCACCGGCTATCACTGGCACGCCTTTGTACGCTTCGCGAGCCCTCTGACAGTAAGCCAAAGTCGCTCGATCCGGACGACGACCAATTTTCCCTCCGGGTGAATAAGCGTCGTCGTTGCGGACTTTCTTGTTAGCCGTGTAATGGTTGATCATCGAATCCATGTTGCCGGCGCTGATTGCAAAGAACAGTCGTGGGCGACCGAATTCTTTCCATGGTTCGCAAGTCTGCCAATCGGGTTGACTGATGATCCCGACTCGGTAACCGGCTGCTTCCAAAACTCGTCCAAGAATAGCCATCGCGAAACTGGGATGATCGATGTACGCATCGCCGGTCACGAAAACGACATCCAACTCATCCCAACCGCGAGCCTTGGCTTCGGCCATCGACATGGGAAGTGCGGTTTTCGAGATTGGCCCCCAAGGCTGACGGCCGTTTTGGCCGAGCTTGGAAAGGTAGTCGCCCGAGGACTTGACTGCAAAATTTTCGACGATCGGTAGTTTCATGCTCAGTGTCTAATGAGAATTCAGCGTCTTAGGAGAAAGCAACTCGACGCAGCAGGTCCCATTATAGTGCAATGTCAAGAATTGGATGCCGCAAATTACCAACGATTTTCTTACCAAAACCGGTCCGTTGCGAATCGTTACGGGAAAATCAGCTCAACAACTAGCTACCAAACTCGCATCCAAATTGATTTGAGGTATTCCGTTTCTGGACAGTGAACCACGACGGGGTGATCGGCTGCAGCGCCGTGCTTGGCAAAGACCTGAACGGTACGGGGGGGCCGACTCTTGCCCGATTCGTCAAAGCCGGTTGCTTTTGCCGCCGAGCGTATCACGTTAGAAAACTCGGCTTCGCCAAGCAAACCTGCGCAACTACAGGACAGCATGATGCCGCCAGGCTTAACCAATTGCATGGCAAGTTTATTCAAGTCGAAATGCTTCTTGGTTCCCTCTTCAAGTTCAGCTCGACTACGAATGAGTTTTGGTGGATCAAGGACCACGACTTCATATTGCTTCCCTAGTCGAATCATGTCACGCATAAAGGCAAACGCATCGGATTGCACGTAACGAACTCGCGTCTGATTGATATCGCAGTTCTTCTTTGCCAGTTGCAATGGCTCGGCGTCCAAGTCGACACCGGTGACTTCGGACGCTTGGCCGCGTTTAGCAGCGTACACGGAAAAGCCGCCGGAGTAACAGCACAAATCCAGTACGGATTTGTCGCGACAGAATTCACTGAGCTTTAGCCGGTTCTCGCGCTGGTCGCAGAAAAAGCCTGTCTTGTGTCCCGTCGCGAAATGCACACGAAATTTGACGCCGTTTTCTTGAACGGTCACATACGATGGTAACGATGGACTCTTGACGATTGTCGCGTCGTAACCTTCTTGGCTCAGGAACAACGGGCTCGGTTGAATTAACCAATGCTGCGTGCCGACAATCGCACCGAGTTTTTCAAGAATCGCTTGCGCGCGATAGTACATGGCGTACGAAAAAACTTCGGCGCTCAGAACGTCCCCATAGCGGTCGATCATAAGGCCAGGGAAACCATCCGATTCGGCATGGATCAACCGATAGGTGTCGGCCGTTTGGTTAAGCTTTAATACGTCATGACGCAAGCTGACAGCTCGCTGGAGGGTTTCTTGCCAAAAAGCTTCGTCCGGGATCTCGCCCCACCAGCGAACTAGGCGAACGGCGATTTCGGATCGATCGTTGTACAATCCGTAAGCGAACAGTTGCGGCTGGGCAGGATTTTCCAACGAGTAGACTGCTACCCAATGCCCTGCCCTGGGCGAACCTTCGATTCGTTCAACGCGTTTGCGAAACACAAAAGGATGGAGAGCGGCTCGTCCAACGAACACACTCGCGATCGGTTGCTTGCCGTCAACAGCCAATGCCATCGCAGCACCCGCGCGATCAGGAAGACTGGTTCGCTTGTCGTCGGTTTCAGGAATGTCGATTTCGGTAACTTCGTCGTGATCGGTCATCGTGGTCCAATGGAAAGGTACTTTGTTTATTTTCGGCTGGTCGAGGGTCGTTAATGCGACAAGCGACGCTTTTTTTGACTGTCGCCCGGATGTAGAAGTCGAACTGGATATTCGAAGTCGCAATGACAGAAGCGAACGTGAAACTGTAAGTCGAGCTTCAATCCTATTTCAGGACAAGGCGTAATTCCAAGGAATTCCAACTGTTATGGGGTTATTGCTTGTATACCAAAGGAAATTACTCGACTGGTCGACATAGGCCGGTACTGTTCAAACATTTGAAGCCAGCATATCGGACACTACAAAGGGCATTTGCAGAAAAAGCAGTTGTGGACTTTGTGATTGAGGCGGAGAGGGAAGCTGAATTTCCTGAGACGCATCAAGTCGAATACGCCTCATGCGGTAGATGAATCAGTCGATGCTTTGTGGGAAACTTTCCCCCCCGTCAACGGTCGCATGTGCGCGTAAGGTCGCGGCGTCGATGTCGTTGTCTAACAACCTGACAGAGCAGTCCCCAAAGAGGGCATGCCGGCGGGAGGAGTGGATGGGTTTTGATTGTACGTTGGATTGCAGAAGCATGTCTGGGATTATGTCTTCTGGACTCATCCAATGGACCGCTTGGTCAAGGTTTGCCTCACAGAAGACAATCG
>JANMNK010000719.1:0-5397 GCA_031373875.1 Pirellulaceae bacterium
CGGAATTTCGGGCTTTGTTAGGCGAGCTTGGTCAGTTGGATTCGTGGCGAGTAGAGCGGACGTTACATTTTTTCTCGCAGCGAGGAAAGCATTTACCGGTCCGAGCATTGCCGCTGCCCACGCCCTTGCATCTGGCAGGGCTGTTGATGGGTTGGCCCGATCTGTCTTGGAAACAACGTTTGCAGGTCGGCCGCGGACTCTTGCGTCTGATGCGATTGCGTACATCGGTCGCCCTGTACCACGTGCCTGCGATTGAATGGTTGCGTGGAAACGGACAAGATGAGAATGTTATCAAGATTTTTTGGGAGACGATTCTTGTCAGCGCGCTTGGTGATCAATTGGAGCGAGTCAATTTGGGCGCGGCGCACAAAGTTTTGATCGATGGGTTCGCGGCAAAGCGTGATGCTTATTGGTTGTGGATTCCAAAACAGCCACTTTCTCGTCTCTTCAACGAAGGCTGTGAAAGCCAACTGAAGAATTTTGGCATTCGACTGTGCTTGCAATCGGCAGTCTCACGCATCAAGTGGCGAAATGGCGTTGCGCGGGCTGCAGAGTTGAGCGACGGGACAACCGTCGAGGCGGATGCCATCGTATTGGCAATGCCGTGGTACCGAACGAATGAGATGCTGACAAATGATTCTGAAGCCCCCAGTTTGATCAGGCAGTGGGGCCAGCAGCTAGAGGCGATTGAGTCGTCGCCAATTACGGGCATTCATACTTGGTGGGATAGGGCTTGGTTGCCAACGCCTCATGCGATTTTGGTTGGCCGACTCTGTCAGTGGGTCTTTCCGGGACCTGATTTTGCGGGGTCGAATGTGGACAATCAAAATCATGGTGAGCACTACTTTCAGGTAGTCATCAGCGGCTCCCGAAATCTCCCTCGCGGCGACAGTGCTGCCGTTTGCGCTGCCGTCGTTGCTGACTTGAAGGAGATTTTTCCGAGTGCAGGTCAATCACAACTGTTGCGGTCGAAAATTGTCACAGACCCGCAGGCCGTCTTTTCTGTTCAAACCGGTTTTGAAGAATTGCGTCCACAATCAGACAAGTTTGCCGAGCATCGCATTTGGCTTTGCGGCGATTGGACGGATACTGGCTGGCCAGCCACGATGGAAGGTGCTGTTCGGTCCGGCAATATTGCAGCGGACAAGATTCTCCTGCATTCGTTCGATCGAACGGCAAAAGATTGATTGTCCTTCTGTAAAGCTTGAAGAATCGAGAATTAATACACGTCGCGAGCTGGGAAAACTTGGCAAAGATCTTGCCCCACGTTGAAAGGGGGATGAGATTAGTTCAAAATCGGTGCACACCGTGATTTAATGGGATGGGTTCGCTTTTTGCAAAGGTTGCAAATTTAGGGCATTTGCAAAGCGGCATCGCTTGGTTTTTGACTGGACATCGACTCTTCAATACGCTTTTCTTCCATACGCTTTGAAAGCTGCGAACGCATGTACGTCTTAGAGAATCCTGTATTGCAACGAGAGTTGATCGGCAATTTGCGAACACCTCGCGCGTTCATTCTGATGTTGGTCTACCAAGTCGCGTTGGCAAGCGTGATCCTGATCGCGTATCCGCGCGATGTGCGGTTGGACCTGAGTCGCGATTCGGCGGAAGCCCAAAAGCTTGTTGACTTTTTCTTTTTGGGCCAATTCGTGCTGGCGTCGCTTATGGCCCCAAGTTTTGCGGCGGGTGCAATCACTGGCGAGAAAGAGCGAAAGACGTACGAGATGCTACTGGCAAGCCCATTGCGACCGATGGCAATCGTGATAGGGAAACTGGTAGCGGCGCTAACGCATCTTTTGGTACTGATCCTCGGGTCTCTGCCGATTGTCATGTTATGTTTGCCGCTGGGAGGTGTTTCGATCTACGAATTGTTGGCAGCTTTCCTCGCCTTGGTTGTTTGCATTATTTTATTCGGCTCCTTGTCCGTCGCGTGCAGTTGCCGATTCAAACGAACAAGTTCATCACTTGTGGTGAGTTATCTCATCATTCTTCCGATGGTCATTTTAGGTAGTTTTCTGTGGCTGTCGCTGGCAGAGCAAAGCCGATTTCGATTGATCATGGCGACCACTGCGTTGCCTTTCGTCTGCATCGTCGCTTCGGTTCTTTTGTTAGTAACAACCGCTCGACGTTTGCTCTATCCGCCGGATGTCGGTAGCCAAGGAAACGAAGTTGTCGACTTGGAGAAAGAACAAAAAGAAGCAGTTGGGCTAGTTATTCAGCGAGATCAATTCCCCGACCGTTTGTTTGCTCCACCAAGGCGCAAAACGCTTATGCGCGATGGCTGCAACCCGGTATATGACAAGGAAATTCATGCCGAGTTATTTAGCCAAGGCACCTTAATGTTGCGATTGGTAATTCAAATATCGATGTTGCTGGCGATTCCGCTGATGGCGATACTGCTATTCGTCAGGCCTGAGTTGTCCGCTTGGTATATCGCATATGTCGTGATATTCAACATTTTGGTCGCCCCCGTTTTTACTGCAGGAAGCATCTGCAGCGAGCGGGAACGGCAGACGTTGGATTTGTTGCTAACGACAATCATCCCGCCCCGTCAGATACTGGTGGGGAAACTGATCGCAGGTTTTCGCGTATCGTTTGTCTTAACGATGTTTTTGATGTGGCCCGTCGCTCTCGCATTTGTGCTGACCTACGATTTACTCCAAAACTGGCAATCCGTGCTTGCGTATGTTGGCATTGTTCTGATTGCTGCCTTGTTCAACACAGTCCTAGCGCTTTTGTGTTCGACGTTATTCCGAAAGACATCGGTTGCAATCATGATGTCCTATATGGGCTTAGTCGCTCTGTACTTGCTGCCGATGGCCATCTATTACTTGACGCTCAACTTCAATCAATCGCCGATCAGTTCGGAAACGGCCAGATGGCTAGGAGTAGCCAGCCCCTTCATGGCATTAAGATTCGTCCCCTTTTATGTACAAACCGACGGCACTAATGTTGCTGTTCAGACTTGGGAACTGGTTGGGGCATATTTTTCTGTGACGTTCGGATTGATCGTTACGTCACTTGGAATGATCACATTCTTTTTAAACGACCGAGCACGCTTGAGCGGACGAAGTTGATTGCCGAATGGATAGTGGCGGGAGAGATTTGCTTGGTGAGATTATCGCCGCTTAAAAATTATTGTCGCTTAGCAAAAGGCAAATATCGGCCCAAGAAACGATCCATGCTGCTTTCGGTGTTTCTTGATACAACAACGCGATCTCCTGGTCGGAGCGAGTAGTTTTGGCCTTCCATCACGCGTTTGCCATCGCTATCAAAGTCCACCGATAGTCGGATGGGCGGTTGATTCGGGCCAGTTGCTCGTACAATGACGACATCGATGCGTCCCACTCGATCCACCAATTTTGCCTCGCGGATGACGTCGCCAATGAACATTGGTTGTTCGACGGGCATGGGGATTCTTTCCATGTGTCGCTTTTTATGGTTTACTTCTAGATACACGCATGGCGAACCATCGCTAGAAGGCTGAGCCGTATCGATGCCATTGGCCCCTACTGTGTAACCAGCGGCCTTGATACTTTGGACGTCAATATTGTCCAATGCAGAACGATCTTTCGGACCCATCAGCGACGAACAGCCGGTCATCGCAACCACGCAGATCACCAACAAGCAGCCAGTTGCTGGGCGAAGATACTTTGATGAAGTCATGAAAACTAGCATCCCTTGGTTTGGTCAATCTGTTAAGAACTCCTTTCGTTCATCGGCATTAGCGAATACAAGATGCACGAAAAGTCGACTTAATCGGAAAAATTTACGTGGTTTACCATAAGGACCATTTGGCCGTCTCCCGAGATTCCCGAGTTTGGCTACAATCCGACTACCTTTTCGAATCGAGGTCCGTTTTTTATGCCAGCATCCAGTGAAGTGCCAGCAATTCCTTCGACATGGCATCACCGTCATTTACTCGACTTAGAGTTCTTTTCTGCTGATGAAATCAGTTTGATACTGGATACAGCAGAGAGCTTGCATTTGGCCACCCGTGGTGGTCGAGAAAAGCTCGATATCCTTCGAGGGCGCACGGTTGCGAATTTGTTTTTTGAGAATAGCACTCGAACACGCAACAGTTTTTCGCTTGCTGCAAAGCGTTTGGGGGCGGATACCGTTGAGTTTTCTTCGAGTGGTTCTAGCGTGTCCAAAGGCGAGACCTTTATCGATACAGCCAAGACCATTGAAGCCATGGGGGTGGATGCGGTGGTCGTCCGTCACGCGACTCCTGGAACGCCCCATTTGTTAGCTCGGCATTTGGACTGTTGTGTAGTGAATGCTGGTGACGGGCCGCACGAACATCCCACTCAAGGATTGCTTGACATTCTGACGATCCGCCAACAACGTGGCAGCATCGCGGGACTCACTGTAGCCCTGGTCGGAGACATTGCCCACAGTCGGACCGCTCGCTCGAACATATGGGGCCTTAAAAAGCTTGGAGCGCACGTGATAGTTTGCGGGCCAGCAACTTTGGTCAGCCGTAATTGGGAAAAGCTAGGAATCGAAGTCGTTCATAATTTGGACAGTATCTTGCATCGATGCGACGTCTTGAATTTGCTTCGGATTCAGTTCGAACGCCAAGCCACACGACCGTTTCCCTCTGTTCACGAATACGCGTTGTTGTATGCTATGACGAAAGAGCGTATGCAACGCAGCAAGCCAGACATCTTGATCATGGCTCCCGGTCCCATCAATCGCGGCGTTGAATTAACACCCGACGTCGCTGATGGCCCGCATTCTGTAATTCTTAAACAAGTGACGAACGGCATCTCGATTCGTATGGCAGTACTTTGGTTATTGCTTGGAAGAAAGGGTTCCTAATCCGATGTTTAACGCCGAAACTCACACGAGTTGGCTGCTTGATAATGGTCAGATCGTCGATCCTGCAAACGGGATCGATCGAATCGGTAGGTTGCTGATCCACGAAGGCAAGATTGCGGCCATTGATCCCTCGGATGGCGACATACCGAACGACGCGATACGAATTGACGCGCACGGAATGATCATTGCTCCGGGACTGATCGACATTGGGACGGACTTGGGCGAACCGGGCCGCGAGGAAGATGAAACAATTTCTAGCGGCTGTTTGTCCGCAGTGGCGGGAGGCTATTCTTCGATTGCTTGTTCGGCAAATACAGAGCCAGCCATCGACACGGTCGCCAGCGTTCAGTTCATTCAACAGAAATCGCTCAAGGTCAATCAGTGCCGAGTTCACGTTATCGGCTGCGTTAGCAAAGACCGACGTGGCGAAGAAATGGCGGAAATCGGCGCTTTGGTAGAGGCGGGTGCGATTGCACTAAGCGACATGCCTCGGCCCATCGAAAACACCGCATTGCTCAAGCGTGCCCTTGAATATTGCAGCATGTTCGATCGGCCTTTGCTCGATCATCCTGA
>JANMNK010000750.1:0-1857 GCA_031373875.1 Pirellulaceae bacterium
GGCGATCAGCGGCAATCTTGACCTGAAGGCCGGCGGCCCCAGCTTTTACCTGCATGAGGTCGATCGAGAGAATGTCTATCACTACCATCCGAAGGAGGAGTTTGGTCCGGGCGAAACGCGGCGAATGATTTCAAGACGTTCTTGTGACATCGGTTGCGAGGGCGGGAGCGTTTGCATTGAGAAGGGTTTGCTGGGCATACCGTCGATAAGCAATCGAACATATGCAGTGTACTTGGGAAGCCCCGATAGATTCTCCGGTGCGATCTGACCTGGGTATTTTCCGAGTTGTTCCGAAAGCCGTGAAGCATCGTCACTGCCAACTTGGAATGCGATGATAGAACCAACGTTTCCAAAGACTGCATCTGATGTTTCGTCGCTGAGCTGAGAAAGATATTGATGAGCAACAGTCAAGGAAAAGCGATACTTGCGAGCCTCGCTTAAAACGGAAGCAAAACTACCCGTCGTGAAATTCTGAAACTCGTCGACGAACAAACTAAAATCTCGTCGGTCCACTTCGGGAATGTCGGCTCGAGTCATAGCGGCCTGTTGTATGCTGGTCACAAGCAACGCACCGAGCAGAGTGGAGTTGTCTTCGCCAAGACGCCCCTTGGAGAGATTGACAATGAGAACTTTGCCATCATCCATGATTCGTCTGAAGTCGAGTGTAGGATTCGGGTGAGAAACAATTGCTCGGATCGTTGTGTTGACGACGAATGGCCGCAATTTGTTCTGTATGGCGGCGACAGCCTCGGTTCGATAGTTATCGCTCCAACTTGCGAACTCACAAACGAAGAACGATCGAACGACGGGATCGCGAATCGAACTGACGATGTGTTCACGATACGGCTTTTCGCCCAGCAGCTGCATTACCGACATCAGGTTGCCGCCACGTTCAACAATTGCATAGACTGCGTTACGAAGCGTATCTTCCAATCGTGGCCCCCAACTGTCATAGAGTTTTTTCATTGCACTGACGACGCCCGACGTGACTTGATCGATGCGTAATGCATCGAAACAAGCGAGTGGGTTGAAGCCGATAACATGTTCGCGGCTGGCGGCATCGAACAGGATGACGTCATTCGTTCTTTGGCGTGGAACTTGACTAGCCACTGAATCGGCCAAATCGCCATGGGGATCGATCAAACACAATCCCCTTCCAGCCTGCATATCGGAAGTGATCATATTCTGCAGCAAAGTCGTTTTGCCCATGCCCGTTTTGCCAACTAAATACAAATGCCTTCGCCGATCCTCATTTCCTAATCCAATCAGTCGATGATGATCGCGAAATCTTGTTTGTCCCAATATGACGGTACCGGGCTCGTTACTGTACATGAAAGCTGGCGCCTCCAGTTCCAAGTAATCGCTTGATTGCATCCCCTCGGCTTGCGCTGCTTCAGTGGGCGGGTGCCAAAGCGTCGCTAATTCTTCGTGCGAAAGCAAGAACGACACGCGGGTGTCGGGAACGTGTTTATTGTGAGGCTTAGATACCGTGAAGGTCGCAAGACGTGATTTTGTAAAAGCTCCAAGTGCTCCTTCCATGCGATCGAGCTTGGTCAAAACGTCGCGACTGGAACTCGCAATTGTCTGAGCTATCAGTCGAATAGAAGTTTCGAACAAATGGCAGCCGACTTTATCATAGGCTGCCTGAAGGTCATCTTCGCGATCATGTAATCGAGACGACGATACTTCCAACGTGTTCCGATCCGAATGCCGAGAAAACCAAGCCAACCATCCAATCAGCCAAGCGACAAACCATCGACGCGGTCGCGTGGCCCGTCGAGCAAAGTACGCAGCCAGCATATGCCGATGCCGAAAAAAATCGCGATCCAGCAAGCGAACCGCAGCGCGAGCCCAATG
>JANMNK010000787.1:0-7140 GCA_031373875.1 Pirellulaceae bacterium
TCCAACTCCAAAATGACACGACAAGTTCCATGATGGTGTTTACTGGCGTATCGTTGATTTCGGCCGTACCCGAACCATCATCGCTTCTCTTAACGTCACTCCTCATGGGGTCGATTTCCTTCGCCTATCGATTCAAGAATCGAAAGCGATTGGACACATCGGCAGAGCAAGCTTTGCGTATCTAGAAAAAACGTCACGCCTCGATCTTTGATCCCAACACACGAAGAAACTCGCGCATCCAAGCTGGATGCGCTGGCCAAGCCGCCGCAGTCACCAAGTTGCCATCGACATGCGCCGAATCAAACGTGTCATTCGGAGGAACGTACTTGCCGCCACTCAAGATCACTTCGGTTTGCACTGCTGGGTAACAACTGCATTGTCGAGCAGCGAGCACTCCGGCAGCCGCGAGAATCTGTGGGCCATGACAGATCGCAGCAATCGGTTTCTTTTGCTGTACAAATTGCTGCACAATCTCGATCACTCGAGCATTCAATCGCAGATACTCAGGAGCACGACCTCCCGGCAAAACCAATGCATCGTACTTGGCGACATCCACCAAATCGAAATCGGCATTCAGTTTGAAACGATGCCCCGGTTTCTCGCTGTACGTTTGATGGCCTTCGAAATCGTGGATTGCGGTCGCTACGAAATCAGCAGAAGACTTCCCAGGACAGACAGCTTGGCAACGATGTCCGATCATTGTCAGCATCTGAAACGGAACCATGACTTCGTAGTCTTCCACAAAGTCACCAACGATAAACAAAATGTCTTTTCCTGCCATAATTTTTTAACCCCGATTTCGTGAAATGAACTCGTTGCGAGTGTAACCTGTATCGAATGGTTCTCACAATCGCTCGGTCTCCAACGCACTCCAATGCACGAATCGCGCCGGCTGCTAGAACTGATCTCATCCATCGTCAAACTTCCCCTAAAACACCGAATCCCTAACTGTCACGCTTGGTTTTTTTGGTGGTTTGAAAGATCTGCGACAACAGCGAGAATTGCGGCGAATTGGATGAGTTGTCTGACAAGGCCGGTTTTTCCACTTGTAGGACCGCGGAACCAGCAATTTCTTTAAGGAAAAATGCGAATTGCCTAAAGATCATTGAACGAAATCGAGTCAAACACTACGCTCAACACCGTTAGCGCTCTAATATTTGAATGTCGATCGACTTTTGATCAGACTAGAGATGTTTGTGGAAGGAACCACCTTGCGTTTTTTCGGTGTGGAACTACGTCAACCGTTATGGTCGACATTGGTGTCGAGTGGGCCTTTTTCAAAGTGGACTTACAGGAATCATGCCACGAACAAAAATCTGGACAGCAGCTTTACTGGCAAGCAGTGCTTTAACGAGCAACGCTTTAACTAGCAATATTGCTAAAGCTCAAGTATGCGAACCCTCCTATAAACTTGTGCCAACTACTGAAATGGTAGAACGCAAGTACACGACGTATCGGTTGGAATACGAAGATCGTTTCGAAGAGAAAGAGATCGTCTCCTACAAGCCGGTCGTAACCGAACGCGTCGAGAAGCGTCAATACACCGTTCGCAAGCCCGTTGTCGAAACGTCCACGGTCAACGAAACCTACACGGTTCTCAAACCCGTCTACAAAACAAATTACGTTGATCAAAGCTACACTCAAACCGAGTATGTGACGGAGACGTCGGAAAAAGAAGAGACGGTTGTGACTTACCGGCCCGTGGTCGAGACGCAGTATCACACCCAGCATATTGTCGTCCAACGTCCCATCACCGAGACGCAGTACCAAACACAAAACTACACAACCTATCAGCCAGTGACGACCTACCAGCCGACAGTTGTTGACCAAGGTGGCTACGTTGCCAACCAATTCGTTCGACCTGGAGATACACGGTACCATTTGCGCTGGATGGGTGCAGGCGCCGTCGCCGATCCCTTGACGGGCCAAGTTGGCTATCGACGCGGCGGTTTGGGATGGGTTCCCTATACATCGCAACCGCAGGTCCAAACACAGATTGCTTACAGACCAAATTATCAGCAAGTTCAAGTGCCGCAGACTTCTTACATGCCGCAAGTCGTTCAGCAACAAATTCCCGTGCAAGTGACTCGCATGGAGAATCAAGTCGTCCAACAACAAGTGCCCGTTCAAGTCCAAAAGATGCAAGCGGTCGAAGAGAAACGCGTTGTACCCTACTCGGTTCAAAAACCGGTTACCAAAGTCATCACCAACAAAGTTCCCGTTCAAAGTGTTGAGTGGGTTCAAGAGCAACACGTACGCCCTGTCGCTGTCCAACGCGAATCGTACAAACTAGAAACGGTTTCCGAAGATATTCCAATCAAGACTTACTCGACAGAACGCGTTGTCGAAAAAGTTCGCGTTCCAGTCCGCGTTGTGCGTCGTGTACCAGTCGAAGAAACCCGCGTCGAACCGCGAACCGTTTACTATCGAGTTCCCTACGCTTACTACGATCCGTTTGCAACTTCGATTCGCGACAACTTTTCCTCCTTTCCGTCTACTATCTCAAGTTCGAATGCTCCTATAGTTACTTCGCAACCTGTCGCCGGAACTTCCCAGAATTCGGCTCCTGCTACGAGTAACCCTGGAAATACTCAGACCGTTCAAAAAGTCGAAGTCGGCAAACCAAATTCTTCGTCCAGCGATGCCGACAAAAACAAGAAATCTGACGAACAACTGCCGAACGGTAAAACAGAAGAAACCGACGGTGATTTGAAGATAGGACCGAGTTCTGGCGAACAATCCAGCGGAACGGGTCTACGACCAAGCTCGTCCGGGGAAACAAAGAAGACGTAAAAAATTGAAACAGGCTTTCGAGGCATGTAGCTTTTCATACAAGAACCCGCTATTTTGCTGCTCCATGGATCGGCTCTGATGAAGATCAGGGCCGTTTCTATTTCCATGCTCGCCTAATCATCCTCCCGTACGAATTAAGGGCCATATCCCATGAAGTGGATTCAAGGTCGGATTGCAAAACGACATGTCTGGAGCGAAGGACTTTTTACTCTTGGTGTCGAAGTTGAGGGATTGCTCCCGTTCGAACCCGGACAGTTCCTTCAGATTGGAATGCAAAACGGCGAAGAACATCTTCACCGACCTTATTCTGTAGCCTCGCCTCACGGATCAACCGTCGAGTTCTTTATCGTCAAAGTGGACGGTGGCGAATTGACTCCGCGGCTTTGGGAGATGCGCGAAGGAGACCCGATCGACGTCTCAGAACGCGCCGCAGGAAGCTTTACTCTCAAGCATGCGCCTGACGCAGAATGCCTTTGGCTCATCGGGACCGGCACCGGATTGGCTCCCTACATTGCAATGCTCCGAACCGACAAACCTTGGTCGCGATACAAAAAAATCGTAGTCATTCACGGAGTGAGGTACGCAACAGACTTGGCATACCAAGATGAAATGGCGAGCTACAATGAGCAATACGCTGGCCGATTCCACTATCTGCCCGTCGTCTCCCGGCAACAACTCGACGGAGCGTTAAGCGGCCGAATCACCACTTGCCTCGAATCCGGATTGCTTGAAGAAACCGTCGGCCAGTCCATCAAGCCCGACAATGCCGCGTTCCTACTCTGCGGTAACCCCGACATGCTCGATGAAATGGAAGTCATCTTGGGTCACCGAGGATTGCAGCGCAATAAACCAAAAGCCCCCGGTCAAATTGTCGTCGAACGTTATTGGTAAGCAAAAGCCGAAGGCACTCCTGGGTTTTGGGTTCTCAAGCTCGCGTTGACATTCTATTGCCACAATCCAAACTAAGCGTGCGTCCTTTGCCCGCATCGCGCAGTAACAGGTTCGTCGCACCGCAGCGTGCCCCGACCGAATTAACTTTGTTGATCGCGTAATAAAAAGGCGTTACACTTAGACTGAGCTATCCCCAGTTGATTAGCCGATTGCGCATCAGCCGATTATCGTCCGCTAGCTGAGGATAAATCATTGTTCTTCTTTGTAACATTCGTGAGATCGATCATGAAAAGCTTAGTTCTCGTTTTCGTCGCATTGACCGTTGCAAATTCGCCATGCCTATATGGGCAAACCGAATCGGTCGCTGCCCAAGAGTCACGTGCATCGAAAGGATTTTCGCAAGCCGTGACGGAATTGCTCTCTGACCTACAAGGAGAATGGCAAATAAAATCTGCGACTCTCATGGGCGCCGGATTACCAACCGACCAGTTTGAATCATTGACGATTGACGAAAATGGAATTGATCTGCAGGTTCAAAAACGCAAGACGCGTTTCGAGTTCACCGAATTCCGGCTGGCTTCCAGAACATTACTCGCTCGCAGTTCGTCTAAAGAATATCCAGAAGGACTGGTCTATGAGATAAGCAAGTCCGATGGAATTGTGAAGATCCGCTACCGCACGAATGGCACAAACATCGCACAGAACAAAGTGCCAAAGATGACCAACTGGTCGTTCAGCGATGGACTCGAAGCGTAGCGAAATAAGCAAAACAATGGGATACAGCGTCCCCCATTTGCCTGTCGCTCAAATTGGATTGTTACGGTAGTCTCTTGCAATGCCGATTACGCTGCTCTGTGGATTTTCGAATCACTACAACAGCACACAGTATTAGATTTGCCAAGTTCGAGTGTGAGAATCGTGCGAAGTTTAAAGCCCGAAGCCCGAAGCCCGAAGCCCGAAGCCTAAAGCCTAAAGCCTAAAGCCTAAAGCCTAAAGCATAAAGCATAAAGCATAAAGCATAAAACCTAAAACCTAAAACCTAAAACCTAAAGTCTGAAGCCTGAAGCCAGACACAACGAAAAATCTGACGATTACCTTGGCCTGAAATTCGAACTTCGTAATTCTCACTTCTCACTTCCCATTGCTCCCACCCCAAACCCAGGACTAACATTGATTCTTTCGCCGCTCAGAGATCTGTTTGTCGCTTGACGTGGACCGTGCCATGATACTTCGCTTCCGCGAGACTCCTGACGAAATCATTGTATTTTTCTCGGAAGCAAACATTTCCGACGATCTTCAGATCCTCGAAGTCCGTGATCTATTTGATTTCTGCAAACGGGCTGCAATTACTGCCAAGGGTATGGTCTTCGATTTCCGCAGTATTCAATTCCTGACGTCCGCGATGATTGGCGAACTTGTGCTACTCAACAAAGCAACCAAACAACAATCGCTAGACGTCCGATTCGTCAACCTCAGCCCAGATGTGCATGAAGTTTTCAAAATCACTCGCCTCCACAAACTATTTCGTATCGACGACGACGATCCAGGTTTTCTGTCCGCAGGGGTGCCGAATCCAAAACCGCCTGACACACTCGATGGCGGCGCGGAATCGCCATCAAGTTGATCCGTCGTGGGATGGAAACTGATTGTCGGTGTCTCAATCTGATAATGTGGTTCTCTTATCGGATATTATTGTGTGGCGATACGTTTTTGCGGCGCCACACGGTGAACTAGCGGTTCAACCCGAGCGGCGGATCGGGCGTCTTCTTGAAACAAGGGGTCTTCTGCACCGCCGGGTTAACCTGTTGGTTGAACTAAGCCGACTGCGCTCGTTTACTGGAGGGGCTTTGGAATGTGGGCTCGTTCTAACGACGACATGGTTGTGTCGCGCGGCGATGCGTTGTGCTGATTGTGGGCGATGTGAGCGGTGAGCCGATTTTAGATGTGCCTTGGGGAGAATTTTTTTAAGCTTCATTTGCATTCTGCTTGCGCCCGCTTCTCTTGTGAGCCACGTTTGTGTTGTTCGGCCTGATCTCAGGTCGACTTTAATTACGCAACTTGCTCGAGGAGACTTATTCCATGCCCCCTTCCAATCGCCGCCTTAATCCGTACATCAATCGCATGGCCCAGGATATGCAGATTCGCAAAATCTTGCAAACTTGGATGCGGATTGAAACACTGACTCTGCGTTGAGCCAACGCAGCCCAATCGCCGTTCGCAAGCCGCTTGTAACGATCGTCCGTCCGGCTCCGTCAGCTCAGTTCTATGCCCAATCTATGCGTTATCCGATTAAGACGCCGCCCCCGAGCGCGGTATGCTTCACCGTAGCAATAAGTTCAGGGCGATTCGACATTGCACTTTCCCAATGCTACAATAAGTTGCAAGGAGATCGAAAATGTCACATGCGACCGAATCTGTAAAACTTGCGGCTAAAGCCGTGCTTGATACGCTTCCTGAAGATGCATCTTGGGAGGACGTGCAGTACCACCTGTATGTTCGTCAACAAATTGAGGCTGGACTGGAAGATGAAGCTGCCGGACGTCTAATTGATACTGATGAAATGCGACAGCGATTGGTTGATCACAAGAATCATCGCAAAGGAAATGGGAATTGAATGTTCGATGGACTGAACGTGCGTCGAAAGATGCGATTGCAATTTATGATTATATCGCAGACCGATCCGAAACCTACGCAGAATCTGTCTATTTGCGTATTCTTTCCCGTCCCAATCAACTTGCAAATCATCCTGAATCCGGCTCGATAGTTCCAGAGTACAATCGTGCCGACATTCGCGAGTTGTACGTTCATTCATTCCGATTGATCTATCGTGTGGTTGATATCGAGATACGTATTCTGACAGTAATTCACGGTAGACGGCAGCTTCCAGCGGACGCTCCAGATATCGGATAACAATACGTGAACCGAAGTCGCGGTCGGCGCTTTTTTGAGATGGAACGTCTCCTTGACGCGATTCGGTGACATGGGTCTTTTAACTAAGCCGACTGCGCTTGTTTTCCTGAGGGGCTTAGGAATGTGGGCTCGCTCTGACGACGACCTGTTTGAGTCGCCCGGCGATGTGTTGGGGTCATTGTAGGCGATGTTAGCGAATAGCCGATTTTAGATGCGGCTTGGGGGAAATCTTTTAAGCTTCACTCGCCTTCTGCTTCCGCTGCGTTGTCTTGTGAGCCACGTTTGTGTTGTTCGGCCTGATCTCGGGTCGTCTTCAATTACGCAAGCTGCTCGAGGAGACTTTTCCAGAGCCCCTTAGGATTGCCGCCTTAATCCGTACATCAACCGCATGGCCCAGGATATGCAGATTCGCAAAATCTTGCCAACTTGAATGCGTATTGATACACTGACTCTCCGTTGAGTCGTTGCAGCACGGTTGGCGTTCGCAAGCCACTTGCATCGATTGAACGCACCGCTCCGTCGGCTCAGTTCAACGCCCAATCTATA
>JANMNK010000795.1:0-5843 GCA_031373875.1 Pirellulaceae bacterium
ACAGGTGCTACTGGCTTTGTTGGCCAATACTTGCTCCTCGACTTATTAGATTCGGGGAGACAGGTTGTCGTTCTTGCGCGAAATCGTCAAGCACAATCGGCTGCATTAAGAATTGAATACATCTTGCAGCATTGGGAGAAAAAGTGGGATCGACTATTTCGTCGACCTCGAGTCGTTGCAGCGGACCTTCGCAACGATAGCAATAGTATTTCGAGTGAGGACAGCGACTGGATCGGTCGGCATGTCGGTGTGGTGTTGCATTCGGCGGCAAGCGTCCGATTCGACGCGGACGAACGGTCTGGCGAACCGGCTGCGACGAATTTCGAAGGGACAAAACGCCTTGTTCAGTTTGCAGTTCAGCATTCCATTCCCCATTTCCACCATATATCTACGGCGTATACCGCTGGTAATCGAACCGGAAGAGTATACGAATCAGATTTGGATGCTGGACAGAGCCTCAACAACGCATACGAAGAATCCAAATTTAATGCTGAACTTTACCTCCATTCACAGCGCAAACAATTTCAATCTCTTACGATCCATCGTCCTTCGATCGTTGTTGGCGATTCCCAAACGGGTTTTGCGCCCAGTTTCCATACCGTTTATGTTTTGTTGCGATTTGCGCGCGCCTTGTGTGTCGAAAGGTCATTCGAGCATGCCTTCTTCGCTCTCATGAACCTGACCGGCAATGAACGAAAAAATCTCGTCATGGTCGATTGGTTATCAAGGCAGATTGTCCATGTCGTCAATAGGCCAAATCATTGGGGAAAGACATTTCACTGGACGCATCCTGAGCCAGTTTGTGGGGGTACACTTTTCAAGTCTATCTGCGATGCCGTCGAAGCTTGCTGGTCGGACTGGGAAGTTATCGGGCGGTGGATCCCCAAGCTCGATCTTTCCTCTGCAGTAGATACTCACTTGGATATCTACCGAGAATATTTCCGCGACGATCCCATATTTGATCGAACGAATGCCGAAAGCTGTGCAAAAGAGCCCCCCCCTGCAATCCAGGAAACCGACTTAGCAAAGCTTTTTTCCTACGCCATCAAACAACGTTTGCAGTCATACGTTTTTCGACTGGACCCACAGCGACCGGCAAATTCCGCTCCTCCAAAATTCGAAGCGAGCAGGAATTCCGCGAGGCCCACAAGCGTTCCGATGGATTTCGTTCAAATCGAAATCAGTGGCGAAAACGGCGGACAGTGGATTGTCGATCTTGGCGGTAGAATTCAAACGGAAAGCAATTTGCCGATTGCCAAAGTTCACGTTAGTGGCTGGGCTTGGGCCGATTTGGTAGCTGAGCGAAATACCGTGGAAAATTTGCTGCAGATGTCGCGAATCTTGATTTGCGGTCCGGACTATATCCGCCCGCAAATTGCTGATCTTATCGAACGACTGGCACGAGGAAATCTTGCCAGTTCCCAGCCAGAGTTAGAAATTAACGGCGGGCGAGTAGGCCCTGTCGCTGGAGAGGCCTCCCATGAATGAATCCTTGGTGCAGAGCCCACTTGCGATTGTTGGAATGGGCTGCCGTTTGCCCGGTTGCGATGGTCTCGCAGATTTTTGGTCCATGCTCGCCGAAGGTCGCGACGGGATCGTCCCGTTCCCCGAGAGTCGGCTAGATCGAGAGCTTTATTTCGATCCCAATAAAGGCGTTCGCGGCAAGACGTACACCCAACTGGGCGGAATGGTCCCCGATCGACCGCTTGACCAGAATTTGATTCCTTGGAGCGATTCCAAGAAGCAAGATTGGGACGAGTGCCATCTGATATTTGGTGAAGTAGCCGCTGCTGCTTGTCGTAATGCAAAATTAAACGCTGACTATTTCAAAAAATCCCAAGTCGGAATTTTCATTGGTCATAGCGGCGGTAGTCGGACCACGGGCGATCTTGTCTATTCTATGCTTGCCGAACAGACCGCGGCGCTATTGAATGACGTTCCAGCGTTTCAATCGCTAGATTCCGGAAAACAATCGTTGATTCAAAATGAGCTGATTCGGCGAATGCGCACCGGTCGGCCCTTTCGACGGCCAGGCGGCGCGCCTTTCAGTGACGCCTCTTCGGTAGCCCGGCTTGTTGCCGAATTATTGGGTGCTCACGGACCGCAACTTGTACTAGATGCTGCCTGTGCGTCTTCACTCGTGGCACTTGGCTTGGCCGCTCTGGAATTGCAAGCGAACAAGATTGATGCCGCAGTTGTCGGCGGCGCGTCCTATAACAAGGCCGATAGTCTGGTCTTATTTTCACACGCACAATCGTGCAGCGCAACGGGAACACGCCCCTTTGACGATGCAGCAGATGGATTGATAAGCGCCGAAGGCTATGTTGCTCTTGTCATCAAAAGACTCGATCGTGCAATTGCCGACAAAGATCAAATTCATGGCGTCATTCGCGGTCTTGGAATTTCCTCCGATGGCAAAGGCAAAAGCTTGTGGGCTCCTCGACGCGAAGGTCAATTCACTGCCATCCAACGCGCATATAACGACGATGTTCGCCCAGAAAATGTGCAGTTTATCGAAGCGCATGCGACGAGTACGCAAGTTGGCGATGCGACGGAGATGCAAGCCTTGGCGGATTTCTTCTCCTTGCAAAAACGTCCCGAGAAGTTGCCGATTGGAAGCGTCAAATCCAATCTTGGACACACTTTGGAGACAGCCGGTTTAGCTGGCCTGCTCAAAACATTACTCGCCATGCAACATGGCACGATTCCAGGGACGGTCAATCTTAAGAATCCAAATAAAACGATCCCGTGGGACACCCTCCCATTCAACGTCCCACGGGAAGCAACGCCTTGGTCGGTACCATACAATCGGCCGCGTTGTGCTGCGGTGAATGCTTTTGGTATTGGTGGTTTGAATGTCCACGTCGTAATCGAACAATATCAAGAAGAATTCCATCGGCAAGTGCTCAGCAAACAAAACGCTGCTGCTAACGTAGTGCATTCAGGGCCTAACGCAGAAAACCCGCAGACACTACAAGAACCGATTGCAATTATCGGGCGAGGCGTCATCGTTCCAGGCGCTACGGGTTGCAAAGAATTTGAGACGTTGCAATCCAGCACGAGCAATCAGATTTGCGACGCGCCGACAGAACGATGGCACAAACATGTTGGCGTGGATGCAAAATCAAATAGCGATTGGAAAGTTCCAATTGCACGCGGTGGATACTTGTTAAATTATGCCTACGACTGGCGACGTCATCGGATTCCGCCCAAGCAAGTTGAACGCGCAAACCCGCTACAATTCATGTTGCTTGATGCGGCAGGTCAAGCGATCGAGGAAGCCGTCGCGGATCTTTCCAAACTGCCCACGCAACGCACTGCTGTTGTGGTGGGGAATGCATTTGGCGGAGAGTTTGGGCACCAGCTACAACTGGGGCTTCGCATAGAAGAACTTCGCCGCGATCTTCGAGAAGCATTCGCTCAACAGAATATTACGGGCGAGGCGTTTACCGATATCTTTGATGCTTTTGAAGCACGTTTTTTTCAAGTCAATCCCGCACTGCTCGATGAGACCGGGAGCTTTACAAGCAGCACGTTGGCTTCCCGAATCACAAAACAATATAACTTCATGGGCGGTGCGTTGGCGATTGATTCTGGTGACGTGTCGGCTATCGCCGCGTTGGCATCGTCCTGCAACCTGCTCCAACGGGGCGCGGTCGACGCTGTCGTATGTGCAGCAGGTCAACGTGCCATGGATTTGCCTTCGTTTAAAGGATTCCAAACGCGAGGCTGGCTCGATCCCAACACCACTCCGCCTCACTTGCCGGGTGAAGGCGTCATCGTTTTCTTGCTCAAACGATTAAAAGACGCGCAAAGAGACGGCGACAAAATTTTGGGGGTTATCGATGACATCCAATGTGATTACCAATCGGACTCGCCGCAATCTGCAACAGAACGATTATTGGCGCGATTGAAACTTGAGTCGCCGGGTGCCATTTCCCATGTCGAAGCCGGATTTGCGTCGAACGTACTGCAAGAAAATGAGCGAATCGTTCTCTCGAAACGATTCCCTAAGGCGATCGTTGCCTCGACAATACTAGTCGATAAGATTGGCGACCTTAAGCCAATTCAAGGATTCGTTTCACTGCTGGACCGACTTATTCGGACCAACAATGAATCTGGCAAAGCAACTGGTTCGGAACTAATCAGTGCCGCGACAATCGCTGGCCAAGCTTATACGGTTTTGTTTCGAGCGTCACCAGCGATTCCATCACCGATGCTCGTTACTACATCAACATATCCTGAACCCATCGCATCGAGCCCTGACCTTGCAACTACCAAGAATCTTGCAGCCAATCTCCAGAAAGCTGCCGTCGCCATGAGCAATTTCGAGTCGAGTGATGCCCCCATCTCAATTTCACGTTTGTCCGCAGATTCGTGGAGCGACTTGGTCAGGCTTGCTCGGATCGGATCAGCCGATATTGCGGCTGTTGGAACCTCGGTATCTTCATCGAGTCGAAAAGTAATTCACGCGGCAATCGTGGCACGTGGCGAAACAGAATTACGCGAGCGATTGAAGTTATTGGCCGCTTCTCAACCCGATAGTTTAGATCGTCTCATGCGACAAGGCGTCCTTGTTAGTATGCCAGACTGTTGCGGTCCGCGTGCACTTGTCGCGGCGTTTCCGGGTCAAGGTTCCCAAAACGCGCAAACGCTTGCCGGGTGGCTTAAAATCTCGTCCGCTGCTCGAACGACACTCGAAGAGGCCGAAAATATCCTTCGAGAAATGGATAGCCCCAGCTATCATGAACTGGCAGCCGCAGCAGGCAAAGTCGGTCCTACCACTTGGCCAACACAAGCTTGCATGCTGATCACCGAAGCCGTACTTTGCAGTGCGATTGGATTCCGGGATATCGCTTGGTCGGCAGCAACGGGACACAGCCTTGGCGAACTCGCTGCTATTCTCGCAGGAGATGCCTGGGACCTGAAATCGGCACTCACATTTTTGCGAGTCCGAGCAAAATCGGTCGATAGCGTCGAACAACGCGGAAGTTTGCTCTCCATCGCGGCCGACGAAATACGAGTACGGCAGTTACTGTCAGCCTATCCGGCGCCGATTGCAGTTACCCATGTCAATTCGCCTAAGCAGGTTGTGGTGGGCGGTCCTTCGGACGATATACAAAAATTTGCCGAGGCGCTCAAGCTTGAAAATATTGGCAACACTGTCCTCGCAGTTCCCGCAGCCTTTCATACTTCGCTGATGGCCAGCGCACAAATCGCCTTAGCTCCTGCCGCGCGTCAAGCGAACATCTTGCCATCGCGACTGCCTCTGTTAAGTACCGTTTCGAATCGTTACGTATCAGACCCAAATGAAACCAAACGGAATTTGATCGATCAGTTGACGACACCGGTTCGGTACCAAGGAATTGTTGAACGACTGTATGCCGACGGCGCACGCGTTTTTGTGGAAATGGGACCAGGACAAGTCCTCACTAACTTGCACCGAGTCATCTTGCACGGTCGACCTTGTGTATTGTGGTCTGCGGATCGCGCTGATGGCGACTGCGAACGAGCGGCTGCGGAATTTCAGGTTCTGACTGAACTGTTTGGCGGTAGATCGAGTACGACGGGAGCAACTCCGATTGCAATCCACTCAGGCTCGAAAACAAATGCGATTCCAATGAGCAGTGCAAAAGATTTGAAGGTAATTGATGCAACCGAGCCCCGCAGGAAAAAACGACGTGAAACGGCATCGCAGCAGCACCTAACGGCTTCTGGACCGATCGCGCGAGCACAATCTGTCCAGCCAAGTGAGCGGTCCATCGCCGAAGATTCGATCACAGCTAACGAACGCTTGCCGGAAGAATCCCAGCCGATGCAAGTCAATTCGAGTTCCAATTCCG
>JANMNK010000174.1:0-5553 GCA_031373875.1 Pirellulaceae bacterium
TGCTTCTTAATAAATCCGATGTATGAATTATAATTTGATTCTCTAAAATTTTCTTTATTATGGGGCTGCTCAAATGCTTAAAATATTTCTTTCCGCAACAACGGTTAGCTTTGTTGTATCTAATACAAAACACGCGACTCCTGAGGGGTCCAATTTTGATCTAGATAGCGTATTTCGCGATCCGAGTCCGCATAACGGTTGGTAGGTGGATCAGCAGAATAGACTTGTCCGATAGTAATTCCACAAAACATCACGTGCCAAAAGAACTTGGAGTGAAACATGGTTTCTCCTTTTTTCTAGACCTAGCTAGCTCTTGACGGTTTTACAAAAGTGATTCAAAAAATGGCTTAATATTGAGAATCCCAAAACCAAATCCGACGTTATGGATTTGAGTTCTGTTTTTCAAATTCTTGAGGAGGGCAGTGCGAATTTGCTGAGCGTTGAGTTGATTGAGCGCGCTATTTTTTTTGCGATGCGAAAAGGCAAGGGCAATGGCTCCGGTCACATGAGGAGCGGCCATGCTCGTACCGCTAAGCGAGATTGTTGCTTGGCTATCCGAATCATCATTGGCCAACGCTGCAACGATCTTCTCTCCCGGTGCCGTTAGCTCCGGTTTTGGGCTACTTTTTCTTGTTGGCCCAAAGGACGAGTTCGTCGTTAACTTTACAGGTGTCGAAGGCTCGCAAGCAGCAACAGTGATGACGGAGTTGGCTGTCCCAGGAATGGAAAGCGTCATTTCGTCGTTATCACCCGAGGTGAAGGAAACCGCTCGCGCTTTGTCGTCGCGTTCAACCCACGCGTCGACGCGTCCGTCAGCACTGAAGACAGAATTACCGATGACATCCAATTTCCATTGCCCTGTCTGAATATTCGCGGTGTCAGGTCGTATGCGAATGGTCAGTAGGTTGTCACCGTTGTCCGGATGGTTGATCGTTAGTTCCAAGGAACATCGATTTCCACCCTGAATGCTCACCGCCTTGGGATTAACGGAATTCACCAACACCGACTTCGCTCCGTCAGGAGATATGAGTATGAACTCAAGTTCGTCGACGCCGCTGTACCATACCTCGATATAGTCTTGAAGTCGAAACCGATCATTCGAGATCCATGTGAGAGTAGCAACTCCACCCGTCAACGCTTGAATTTTGGCATGGCCAGCAAACCCTCGCTCGTTTCCAGCAGACTTGACGATCGCAATTCCGGCGTCGCGTCCGTTGTCAGTAATTGCATCGAAGGCCGATTCCAAAGTCGACATCCCATCGTGCGCTCCAGCATTCATCCCAAGGCTTACATTGACCGCCATGGGTAAATCCAGCTTTTCCGCCAAGGCTCGCAAGAACACGAGCGCATCGACATGGCTGTTGGAATATCCAATGCTGGGAGGATCGCCTGGATTGGTTTGCATATTGGGGATGATCACCGCAATGCGTGCCTCTGGAGCGACTCCACCAGCAAAACCTCCGACTTTGCGACCGGCTGCGATGCTCGCAACATGTGTTCCGTGCGTCTGAGGGTCTCTTAGAGCGTTCGAAGGCTCTGCAGTTTTGTCTACGAACGACTGAATGGCAGCTTGATCATAAATCGTGCCGTAGTCCTGGGTGAAATTTATCGGATCAAACTTCTTTGGCGATAACCCCGCCGAGTCTCGCTGATTCCAAATGGCTACGATTCGCGTTTTGCCATTTCCGTCTAAGAATGCTTGATGCATCACATCGATCCCGCTGTCGATCAAGCCGACAATAACGTGCGAACCACGTTCATCTAACGGCGGAACATGAACTGCATCGCCTCCAACGAAGGGAACAGAAACTGCACATTCATGAATGCCCGCATCTCGGCTGATATCAATCGATGCGACATCAGGGTCTTTCCGTAACCGTTCAATTTGCGATTTCGTTGCAAGTGCCGTAACAATCGGCCCAAGCCGAGAATTTATTTTAAGGTCAGCATAGGGCATCCAGCTCTTTGACCTGGTCCGCATTAAGATAGGCAATAGCTCGTCGCCGTCACCTTTGCTGACGACACTCTCCAATCCCACATTCTCTGCTGCCGAGTGTGATGAAGTCATCATCTTTTGGGCATTAGAACTAATGATCGCCTCCATGCTAACTTCCGTGTTCTCGTTTGGAATTTGTCGGCGAATTGCGGCAACGTAACGAGCAATCTCATGGCTGCGAATACTTGGAATCAGTCCCTCAAGCCCCGCGTCAAGAGACAGCTGGAACGGGGGACTTTGGTCAGTGGCAAAAGCGCTCTTAGGTTCGCCAAGGATTTTGCCGACCTGCGACTTTATCGCGTCGATGCTTTGAACTGAGAGCGATTTAAATTTTTTCTGGAACCCTTCAGAAAATGGGGAAACTATTTCGCTTTGGCTATCAAACTGGATTAACCGTCCGCAATGCAATAGTCCAGGTGGGATTCGCGTAATCAAATCATCATCGTTTACAAATCGGAAAAACGAATTCTCGTATCGTTTTTCGATTGTCGCAGTAAACTGTGCTTGACCAACCCGTGGTTGTCCAAACGTATAAGCCCCGGCGACCTTTTTATTTGATTGCAACTCAGCGGCTGCAATCGTCGCCAACGCCCCTCCTGTTCCGTGTCCAGCCAGCCAGATAGTTTTTACTGAATCTGTAAGTGAACTGATTTCCTGCTCGACGCTGGTTTTCAAACTTTTCCATAAGTCGTAAAACCCTCTATTCACGCCGCCGTAAGGCATTTCGATAATCTGCACGGTAAGCTTACTTAACCAATCACCAGTGCTTGTTATGCCACGAAATACAAAGACACCGACAGAATCATCGACAGCTATGAAACCTCGAGAGTCTCGGGAGTCGAAACAAGACGATTGCTGGAAACCCCATCGTTGGGACAACAGGTGTTTGATCGCGCTGTCAGATTGATAAGCGAGCTGACTTAGTTCAGCACAGAGCAACGCTGACTGCCATTGAAAAGTTGGTTCCGATAAATAAGCGTGCGAACGATCTGTCATTTCAAATCTCCTCGTACTTTGAATGGGCAACAACCATCAGACTATTGCTGTATCCGATACCTTGGTGTCATAACGGATAAGAAAAAAATCCTTTACACACGAAACAACTTTGACCTTCCCTCCGTTCGACACAACAAATTTGAGGACTGAGCTCGAGGGAAAATGCACTCGTGGCCGTGGAAGAAATTCCCGTTACAACTACGTTTGGTTTTCGTAAGGTTTTCATAAAATGAATTAGATCTGCAATTCGCCAGCAACGACTTGCTCAATTTGAGCCAAAGTCGTTCTACTTGCATGTTGTATCGCTACAGCCAACGCATTACAAGTTTTTTCTGTTTTTTTATTTAGTGGATTTTAAACCCTGCAAAGTGATGAAAGAACCGCTTTTCAAACCCCTATCACACGCATCCCGCTCATCATTTCGCTAAAACAGAAGACCAAAGTTCTTTTGTGTTGCTTATCAGTTTGTCCGTGCATCAACGGGGTAAATCGCGAATTGCGCCATCGTTTGCTCGATGTGTTCCACTAGGAATTCGGCCATTATTTAAGGGAAATGTGGCAACTCAACTGTGCGTTCCGAGGAAATAGCGATCTCCCAACTAGGTGAAGTAGCAGCGACTGGGAGTCCATAAATTTCAAAAAAGCGATATCTCTTTTGAGCCACAGGGATCAGTTGCCGTTGTTCTCTTGGCAATTTGTTCGAATCGGACGCCCGTGCACTCGCGGAAACATTTTATGCAAATTTCCCCACCCTAAGAAAGTACCGTTTCCGTGGAACCCCATACACCACCAGAGGGATGCTTAAAAGACTGGGTCGCAGAGAAACAATCTTTGATGTTGGTGTTTTTTACCGTGCTTTGTTCGAACTGCTTGCGAATTAACAACATCCATCAACAAAACATCTATTGAAGAGATTGGATTCAACGCAAAGGTTAGTCATTCTTCGTAAACTATCTGCCTCAATTCGTCGGTTGTTTTAGAGCAGAGTGTGAGTTGCAACACACGCCGACGCCCGTCAATCACTATTTCCGCTCGGGTGTAATGTTGAATAGGGAACGTCGCGTCCCGCTCATCGTGTATTTCGGACATTTGGAATTGTCGAGCGTCTGTCGAAGGATAACCCGTCAATCTTCAAGCCGCGGACGAGCGATGCCATCAGCCTGACTTGACTGCAAGCCCCAACAGTACCAAAGTCGCTCGATTCTGAAGCTACGTTGGTCAATAGGTGTCACAGAAGTCCGTGATTTTGATGATGACTTCAGCGAACGCGCCGCCACTGCTCGGAACATTCGTGACCACTGCGGTATTTTTCGAACGGATTTTGCAGAAGAAATTCTTACGCAAGCTTTCGCATTAATGCAAGTCGCACGGTAGCGAGCTTTGTCACCACCGACAGAATCGCCAGCGGCAACCGCAGGATCTTCGTGCTGAATTGTGTGGCTCAATCCCCTGGCGTAACGCGCAAGTTATTCGTATGGCTGTGGTTAAATCCAACCCACGACTAGTGCCGACCGAAGCAGGGAAGCACACTTTGGCAAATGCGACGTTCGGTAGACTCGCCATTGAGTCGCAAGATCCAATGCATGAGTCCCCCGGTGATCGCATTACATGTGTCGGTTCTGCTTTCGTTTCGAACGCCGGAATTTATCCAAAAATGCCGAGCCTCAGGACGTCGTTGATCATAACGAAGACCATGAAGGCCAGTAGGGCGAGAACGCCGACCATCGTGGCGCTGGCTTGAAGTTTCTCGTCGACGGGTTTTCCGCGAATGGCTTCCATGATTAAGAACATCATATGCCCGCCATCGAGTGCCGGGATTGGCAAAAAGTTGAGAATGGCCAAGTTCGCGCTCAATAGTGTTAGGAACATCAACAATTTCGAAATGCCCTGTGAAGCTTGATCGGTTGCTACCGCAAAAATTACCAATGGTCCACCGACGGCTTTCGAATTTAGTTTGCCACTGAACGCAAGTCTCAAAAACGTGAATACATCCAGTATCCTGCGTTTGGTCTCTCGCAAGCCAAGCGAGGTTGCTTCGGAAATGGATTCTGCTTTGTGAATAAGTCTTGCGGGTTTGAATACCAGTCCGCGACCGCTCCAATACAAAGCGGCACTATCCGTTACGGCTACTTGCGATTCATTGACTTTGCCGTTGCGGGAAACGTGCAGCTTGACTTTTGTTCCCGTAGGTAGTGATTGCGACAAATGATGAAGCAGAATGGGATTGTTTTGCTTGTTGAACACGGTCGGCTTGAAGGCTTCGCTTGCGAAGATATCTTTGACCTTTGCTTTTTCTTCCTTGGACATGACGATCTCAAACTGGCTCAACTCGTCGCCAACTTCGAGGCCCGTATTCGCATCTGCATTGACACCAGTGATAATTGTCCCGACGGAGTAGACCAATCCGCTGCCGGCGATCTCATAGCCAGCTTGTCCCGGCAACGTCGAAAAATTATTCGTGGGAGTTATACCAGGCACGCGAAATTTTAAGTCAATTGAATTTGCTGTGCCTTCAACGCCAGTACGGTTGATTTTGAGTGTAACGTCTTGGTCAGCTTTGC
>JANMNK010000812.1:0-4975 GCA_031373875.1 Pirellulaceae bacterium
TGTAGCCCCCAAATATAGACAAGCGTTTGTCAAAGCGGGGGCAAAGTGGTATCGTCCCGCCGTAATTCGAGGCGAATAGTTCGGATCGCGATTGTTCGCCTGACTCGGATGTCATTTTGCAGGGAATGCTGACTCTTAGACTCTTCAACGCAATCCAGGGATGGAGGAGACCGGAACGAGTTCAATTTAGGTTTGACCCAAATTGAAATTGAACTCTTGCCCAATTGTAACGCCGCTTGCGGTTATGGGGTATAACAGCTTTTCGTGTGAACTGGCAGATCGCGCATTCTTACTTTTTACTGTCGGTAGAGGAAGGAACTTCGGTATGAATTCGAAACCATTGATTGGCATTAACGCAGAGTTTCGTGCAGCTTGTCAAACTACACCTGCATGTACGATCTTGGCTGCTGGCTACTATGACAACATTGCTGCGGCTGGCGGCATTCCTGTAATTTTGCCTCCGATCGAAAATGAACAAGACCTTGCGATGATGCTCGATCATCTTGACGGTATTGTTCTGACTGGTGGTGGAGATCTTGATCCTCGAAACGACGGATTCATGTTGCACAGTTCCGTTCGGCCGATGGAAGTTCGCCGCGAAACATTTGATCGTCGCTTAATGCGAGAAATTTCAGAACGACGAATCCCAGTTTTTGGGATTGGCGTTGGAATGCAATTGATCAACGTGAACATGGGCGGAAACTTATTCTTGCACATCCCACTGGATGTTCCGGCTGCTATTCCTCACAAAGATCCCCAAGACGCTAATCACCGACATTCCCTGGTTGTTGAATCCAAATCCATTCTTGGTCGCGTTTATGGCGAAGGCGAAATTCGCGTCACCAGTCGACATCACCAAGCCATCGACCGGGTCGCCGAAGGATTTCGTATCACGGCTCGCTGCCCAGATGGAATTATCGAAGCCTTTGAAAGCGAAATGCTGGATTGGTTTGCGATCGGTACCCAGTTCCATCCGGAATCGACCGCAGCCAGCGCGCTGGACATCCGAATCTTCGAAGAATTTGTGGATGGCGTGAAAGAACGCATGACCACTCGAGAAAAGTCCGCCGTTCCAAGCATCGTGTAAGAACTAGCTCAAGTCCGAACTTTTCCAAACTGATAAACGACGATCGAGATTGCCCGGTCTGCAATCTCGATCGTACATTGGAACGGAAGATACGGCGATTAAATCAAGCTGCGATCAAATCAAGCTGCGATCAGATCAAGCTGCGATCAGATCAGGCTGGGGTCGACCCCCAAAGTGCCGCGAATCCGATCCAGATAGGCATCGGATTGACAGTAAGCCAATCGTTGATTGGCATTCTTTAACCGGTCTCGCAATCCCAGTCTTTGCACCACGCTGGTGTGAGTTGAGCGGCCGCAGTATTCGGTTAGGTAAGCGATGTGACGCTGCCAAAGCCTGACGTCCACAGTCTGCTTGCTCAGCACACGCCGTTTGTACCAGTCACTTTGCAAAATCGCTTCGCGTGCAAACATACTTCGCACCTCGGGATGCGTCTGATCGTAACCTTGCCATGACCCGCGAGCCATGATTTCCAAAAGTACTTTTAGCGGTGGACAAGCTAGCTCGTAAGATTGATCGGTAAAATATTGCGACGCCACGCGTTGCTGCGCTTCGACAATGTGCTCGATACCGTCAGCGTAGGAAACGGGATCTTGAATCTCTGGGCAAAGGATTCTTTCGTCGAACACTTTGCTTGGGTTATCAAATACCCGACCAAAGTACCGCCGGACAAATCTCGCAGTAATTCGGTAACCCAGTCGCGACGCACGAATCAACCGGCCTTCATATTCGTAATCGTCCAGCTTTTGCAGTAGACCTTCTGCGATCAGAAATTTAGGGTCCCGTTCTTTCGGCTGCAATCGACACCAAATCTCCGGCACCAACATACTGATGTCGTGGCCGACTTCGATCTCAGGACCGATGTGACCTGCTGCGGTTGAAAATCCACCAAGGCCAGTCAAGATCATGCTCACCAACATCGCGTTCAAATCGTGGATCGGCAGAAGCGCATTGAACGGGCCCTTGGTCAGCGCGCCTTCGCTGCCCGCGCCGGTCGTCGACGGACTCTTTCCCGTCAAGGAGCAGATATAGTCCATGAACAGTTCGGGAATTTCCTGGTAATGGATCGGGTTATAAACGGCCAGCGAGCGAAACCCCGCTTGCAGATCAGGTGGATTGTTGCGACGCCCCGAGAGGATCGCCGAAACGGGAGTCAATACTGGTTGACCAAAGGGCGTAGCACGAGCCAATTGCATGGCGCGCGTCGCAATGTATCGGGCAAGCGGTTGCGTTAGGTCCGGTCGATCTTGCAGATAGCGAGGATTCTTTGTGGGAACATTTCCGACCAATCGCGGTTTGGCCGGACTCACGATGAAATTTGGAGAACCGCTGCTCTGATAAAAATCTTTCAACCGATTCTGCATCGTCGCCGTGTATTTATCAAAGGTGATGATTGCCCTGATATCGCGACCGACCTCGTCCCGGTCCAACGGTTGGTAATTGCAAAAGAAGTTTCCGACGTCTGCGATATCCGCCTCGGTCTGCTTGTCCAATCCTCTGTGAATTGCGTCGTCCGGTCGCTGGAACAGACGGTACTCGCAATTCGCAACAAATTTGTAGCCCATATCGTGCTGGCAATTTGGTAGATTCGGAACAAACGACCCTGGCACGACGACCGAAGCGGTGATGTCGTCTTCTAACTGAATCTTCGCAGCGGCGGCGAAATCTTGACGGACTTTGTAAGTTCGCCAGCGTCCAACGTTGTCCAAACCAACGCGCAAGTAAATTCCGACAAGCTTGCGATTATCAAACTTCAGTTCATGCCCCTTATCACCGTTGACGATCTCGACGTCGAAATGCTCTTTCCAATTCCCGTTCCATTCGGGGTTGTAAAAACGTTTGATGATAAAAGCCATCGCATAGATGTGTGTCGGGATAGAAGCCAACCATCCGTTGTATTCCTCCGTAAAATCTTTCGATGGAGTAAGCAATTTGATAACGCTGCCCAAAGAGCGAGTAGGATCGAGCACGGCGCGGCTGGAGCCTTCGGAATACTCTGGTTTTTCGCTTGACTGCGGATTCCATCTGTGGGAATAGTCATAGGAGAAAATCTCGTCAAGGTAAGCAAAGTCCTTATCGATATCGGCGACAAAAATTGGACCGCTGAGCATGTAGTCTTTGAGAGATTTGCTAATTTCGCTTTTCCCGCCCCCGCTCACCGTACTGGGCTTGTGACACACCGTCCCATCGCCCAAGGTTCCGATCAATCGCCAGGAAGGAGCAGACGGATGCTTTTCCATATGCAGCCGATAACCACTCGGTGCGATATAGACTTTGTCGGGTTCGAGTTGGAGCGAATGTTCAGTGCCGTCTAGCGTCCATCGAACCGTCTGATCGATCAAACTAAAACGCGCGCTCTCGTTCACGTAATAGACTTGAGGTTGATGACGGTCGATGCCGAATCCTTCCGGCTGGATTTGTATAAAACTGTCGCCATAGTCTCTCGCAACGTCAGCAAAAGAGCGGCCGTTATAGCGTTTTGAATCAAGCTGGAATTCTTCGCCAAGATTGTGCGAGGGGAATGCGATGGTGCCTCCGGCATGTTCTTCTTCGACATTGCCCATAAGGTTTGCAGCAAAGCTGATTTGTGTTTTGACTTCTTTCTTACAATAACCGAAGTAATTGTCGGCAATCAGTGTGATGATGATCCCGTGTTTCGTACGAAACGTCAGCTTGAAAGCTTGCCCGTCGTTATACAGCTCTCCCGGATCACGCCAGCACATGCGATCCGCACGCTGACGTTCGGTCGCAACATCCCAGTGCGGCAGTCCGACATCCTTCTTCTTCAGAAAAATCAAATGCGGTGCCAAGATCACGCAACCCGTGTGACCACTCCAGTACAGCGTATCGAGAGCGGCATCGTTTTCAGGTACCAGTGGATCCCCACCGTTTCCGAAAATGGACTCGACGAAATCCAAATTGCAAACCAAGGAACCCGGTGCGATAAAGCGAATTTCCATCGTCTTGTGGCGGCAATAACCAGGCACGGCTGGACAGACCAATGGACGAATCAACAAGGAAACAAAAGTTTTCGCGGGCTGTGCCGAACTCGCTGTAAACGGCAGCAACATCAAGGAGTCGGGCGGCGTCATGGCCGCATTGAACATTCGTGCGAAAACGGTTTTGGGCACCGCCCGCTTGTCTGCAGCGATGGGCAATCCGCCTTCCGCAACGTGGAATGTTCCGTCCGTCGTTCTTCGATCTTTCGATGGATTATGCAACACGCCGTTTGCCAAGCGATAGGAAGTAACCAGTTCGTTCTCAAACTTGTCGCCACCATCTGGCAAACTCAATTGTCTCGCTAAACCATGTCGATCCAAAACCAGCGACGTCGCAGGTAAACGCAGCGGACTACTCAGTTGACAATCAGAGAATTGCGATTCCAGAAAAGCTTCGATGCGATGATCAATCGGCGCTCTCAGTTGCGAGAGAAGCCGATTTTTTTCTTCGAGATTGGCAAGTAGGCCATCGGGCAAATCGATTTTGGAAGCGACTTCCTCATCCAAAACGAGATCGCTCGCAGCCATTTGCAAGTAAATATATTGCCGCAATAAGGCTGCCGATTTCGGATCACGATCGGCTTCGCGAAACCAGGACAAACTGCGGTGGGGATCGTTGATCAGCCAACCTGAATTCAATGCAGGGTCTTCAATCGACATAGTTATTTGCCATCAGTGACGGGAAGTTTTGTTCGTTCAATTCGCTACGATATTGCTTTGAATTTAAACAGCTTGATCAAAGCAAGTGTCGGCGAACAGTATAGCGAAAACCAACAAAATCAATTGAGCCGATCAGTCGTCGAAGACTGCATTACGGCCCAAGTAGCGATCGTTATGAAGTCCTCGTTACTCCCTTTTGTCTGTGTACAAATGCGCAATTTGCAGAGGACCG
>JANMNK010000867.1:0-7084 GCA_031373875.1 Pirellulaceae bacterium
GGGCTGTACTTGATTCAGCCAGCCAAGCTTGATGATCCTAAGTCCGAAACGCACGTCGAGAAATTGCCAGTTCGCTTGAGCGGCGCTCAAGGCCTGCTGTGGGCCTTCGATTCGTTGTACGTCATGGTCAATGGTGACAAACCGGGTCTCCATCGCGCGACGGATACGAACGGCGATGGCTTGGTCGACTCAGAAGAATACTTGATGCCCGTTCCCGGCGGCGGCGAACATGGGCCACATGCACTGATATTATCACCCGATGGAAAATCGATATTCGCCGACGCGGGCAATCACACTCCACTACCCGAAAAAGTTTCAGGAAGTCGGTTACCTACCAATTGGGTCGAAGATCATCTGTTGCCCCGTCGCTGGGACGCCAATGGTCACGCTGCTGGAATCCTCGCGCCGGGTGGCTGGATCTGTAATATCGATCCAAGCGGTAAGCAATGGCAAGTTTTCAGCTCGGGCTATCGCAATCAATATGATATTGCATTCAATGCCGACGGCGAATTGTTTGCGTACGATGCTGACATGGAATGGGATTTTGGTTCGCCCTGGTATCGCCCCACGCGCGTTTGCCACGCGACGAGCGGCAGCGAATTTGGCTGGCGCAGCGGTACTGGAAAATGGCCAGCTTACTACGATGACTCGTTGCCATCGGTAGTCGATATCGGTCCTGGTTCGCCTGTCGGAGTCGTATTTGGTTACGGAGCCAAATTCCCTGCCAAGTACCAAAAAGCCCTTTTCATTCTCGACTGGACCTACAGCACCATTTACGCGGTCCATCTCACTCCTGATGGTTCGAGCTATAAGGGTCAAGTCGAGGATTTCGTCTTCGGCCAGCCTCTGCAAGTGACGGATGCCATCATCGGACACGATGGTGCCATGTACTTCACAGCCGGAGGTCGCGGAACACAGTCGTCGCTTTACCGTGTGACTTATATCGGCACCGAGTCGACCGCTGCAGTTGACTACAAAGACTCGCGCAACGCGGAGATGCGCGCTCTTCGTCACCGGCTTGAAAAGTTCCATGGGCCGGGCGATGCGGACATGGATTTGATCTGGTCCAATCTCGGACACGCTGACCGTTTCATTCGATACTCCGCACGGATTGCCCTGGAAAATCGCCCTGTGGATAGCTGGCGAGACCGCGCGCTTCACGAAGCAAATCCACGAGCAGCTATCACCGCCCTCATGGCGTTGGCTCGTCAGGGCAAACCCGACGATCTCGATAAGGTCTTGGCGTCGCTTAGCAAAATAGACGCGACCAAGCTTTCCGAGTTTGATCAACTGGCACTTGCACGTAGTTATCAATTGGCATTCGTTCGCTTGGGAAAGCCTTCTGAAGAGGCGCGAGCCAAGTTGAATGCGAAATTCGATGCCATGTTCCCGGCGAAATCGGAAAGCTTGAACGCTGAAGTCGTACAGTTGCTCGTTTACCTCGAGTCGCCTACCATCGTCTCCAAAGCGGTCGCCCTGATGGACGATCTTGCACGTCAAACGGAACCCATTCCACAATGGAGCGAAATTGCCAAACGCAACGCTGGCTATGGAGGAACCGTCCAAGCCATGATGGACAACATGCCACCCGTTCGCGCCATCCATTATATGTTTGTGTTGCGAAATGCGAAAACAGGCTGGACGCCCGAATTGCGTCGCACCTATTTAAAACTTTTTAACAAGGCAGCCACGCATCCGGGCGGGGCAAGTTTTCCTGGATTCCTAAAACAAATGCGAGATGATGCACTGGCTACAGTGCCGCCAACCGAATTACCACTCTACGATGAAATCCTCAGCGTTCCTTTGGGAGGCAAGCCTTACGAAGCCACTCCGGCAAAGGGCCCAGGCAAAAAGTGGAGTAAAGCCGATGCGCTTGCCGAGTTGGGCTCGGAAATCAAAGGTGCCAATTTCGATTCCGGACGTAATCTTTTTCATGCAACGACTTGTGCCAAGTGCCATCGGTTTGCAGGGGAGGGGGGAGCGATCGGTCCGGATTTGTCGACCGCTGGTCGAAAATTTGCATTGCCCGACTTGATGGACGCGATTCTCGAACCTAGTAAAGCGATTTCGGACCAATACGGCTCGCATCAAATCCTGACCAATGACGGAACAACGCTTCTGGGCCGCGTTGTGGAAATCGGCGATGAGTACCACGTCTACACGCTCGACGCGAACGCTCCACCGACGGTCGTAAAAAAATCGGATGTCGAAGAAATGAACGTTTCCAAGATATCGCAAATGCCGGTCGGGACGATGGATGCTCTGAATCCGCAAGAATTCAAAGACCTCATCGCTTACATCCTGTCAGGTGGCGATCAGAACGCTACGGTCTTTAAATAACCGGCAAAGCACCCGTTGTCGCAAACAATCATCACGCTACATTCCGTCGATCGTCTCAATCGGACTATGATCATGATTGGAATGAGCGTGTTCGGGCTCGAGGTATCCGATCAATGCTGCAGTGAGGATACCCAGTAACAATGCTGCGGTGAGTCGCATGCGGTTGTGAGAGTGAAATTCCATTTCGGGCAAAAGATCGGACAGCGAAATGCACAAGAAAACACCGGCCGAAAAAGCCAACCCTATACCAATCATTTGATTTGCAAATTGGCTTTGCTCTAAAAGCCCCAGCACGAGCAGACCTGCTCCTAACGGTACCATCAAAGCAAACCCGAGATTGACGATAAAGATCGTTCGAGTCGAGCGGCCATCGACTCGCATCAGACTGGTGATGGAAATCGCATCGAGCGGCTTGTGAAGCAAAATTGCCAAGAATACACCTGCGCCCCAAAACGCAAATCCTTCGGAGCTATGCGAATCCGCCGAAACGGCTGCTGCTAGAGCGACGCCATCAAGCAAGGTATGCAGGCCCAGCCCAATCAAAACACCTAACCATCGTCCCGGCTCGCTTGGTCCATGATCGTGATCGCAGGAATGTCCGTGATGATGATGCGCGTGGTCGCGATCGTGTGAAGGATCGACATCGGCTGGCTCCTCGTGGTGCGCGTGTTCTTCGCAATGTTGTTCTTCCATCGCCAGTCCGAAATCCGCGGGACCGTGCTGGTGAAAATGGAATGCGCGAAGCAAAAAGAACATGACCAGCAACCCCGCCATGACCGACCAGGTTACCGTATCAATCCGCTTCATTCCGACTTCGACAATCGCATGCGGCAGCAAGTGAAAAATCGCTATGCCGAGCATCAAGCCACCGACAAAGCTGATGACGACCTGCATGCGAGTATGCGTGAGAGCTATCAGCGATGGCAGCCAACCACCCAAAGTCGAAAATAAAACGATCGCTACCGAATAGCTGACAAGCAGCCATAGGGCCGACGGATCGATCGCAGTAATTGCTTCGCGAGAGCCCATGGATATCGATATTCACCGAACGCAAACTGACAACAAAACGACAACGCAAAAATTCAGCCGTCGCGGGATCGGGACAGTCAGAAGCTTGTTGCACTCCGTGTGGCAGCAAGCCCGAAAAATCCTTTGCCACACTTTGGCACTCAACTTGCCATTGTGGTTGGTTGTTGGCCGATTGCCTAGCCGCCAAGTTGCTTGACGGATTTATCAGTTGCTCATTTCGCGTTGGTTTGCGGAACAGTTTTACTTAAAAACAGGGTCTTGGGTGTTATCGCCACCGTCGCTCGTCAGCGTCAAATAGCCAATATTGTATTTCTTGGCTTTCGTTTTTGCCAACTCCGGCCAATAACCGGGCAATGGGATACCGATGTTCGTCATGCCTTCGACGTGTCCATCCAAGAAAGCGACCGATGCGATGCTCCCATGATGTCGGAAGTGCGTATTCGGAGCAGTAAATAGTTCGTAGTCATCGGGACCTTGCAAGAAGAAATTCTCGGTCACACGAATTCGACCGGTCGAGGACCAAGGCAATTCGATCCGTGCGGAATCCGCGAATGCGATCACGCGATGCGTGCCTTGCGGAGCGAAATCGGCAAGCCGATACGTGACTGGCGTAGGAATGTAATCGGGAGCAGGATAGAGCGTCGTCCCGAGATTTTGATTGTAACCATAGCCACCGGTTTCCCCGTCGAACAATAGCTCGAGACCCGTCATGCTGGGACAACGAACGAGCCCGCGGCTGTTTTCGAAGAAACGCGGAAGGAATCCTTGTTCGCGAACTACCGTATTTGTATCGTAATCGACTTCGCCAAACCACATGACCACTTTCGGCCAGCCCGGTAAATTCGTTGGTGGCAGGACCTTGAAGGTGTCGTGATAGTTAATCATGGCCAAGGCAAGTTGCCGAATGTTATTGTTGCATTGCGCTCTGCGTGCCGCTTCGCGAGCACTCTGAACTGCAGGTAGGAGCAGTCCGACTAAGATCCCGATGATGGCGATAACGACAAGCAGTTCGACGAGTGTAAAAGCAGATCTTTTCATGTGATCAATCCCAAGATGTGATCGCCACGTAGGCACGCAAGCGGACCCGTCGCCGCAAATGCAGAGGCGAAGGTAGCCGAGAAAACCAATGTGGAAATCGAGAATATGGAAATGCGCAATCGTTGCACCATGCAATTCGATTGCAGCCGCCGATCCTACCCTGGAGGATACGAACAACCTCGACGCGCGGTAGGTCTTCTGACTTCCAGCGTTAGGTAATCCCGGCCTTCTCACATCCCGCTCGGACAATTCGAGCGTCAAGCAAAATTGCAGACGTAATGGCTTTTCAGATTGTGAATTACCCTGGGTTTTCGTTGGAAAACCCCGCTAGTTACAGCGGCCGGGCCGTCTTGGAATCGCACCAAAGTTCCCTGTTTCGCAGTAGGGAAATATTCCCACCTGCCACCGCACGCGTGATGGAGACTATAGCAGAACCCAACCACAAATCAACCATCCAGATTCGCTTAGAGATTTTTCTTACAAATCATCAATCCCGATAATAAAAGCACTGGATAAAGCCAACCAATGACAAAACCAAGAAAAGTTAGGACCACGAAATCTTGCAACCAAGAAATACTTTCACTCGCAATTCCTAACTCCCCTTCTCCTCAGTCTTCTGAGGAGAAGGGGTAGGGGGATGAGGAGTCTTGTTCGGAAAACGCACACGGAAGGCTTGAATTAAATTTGTGCATAAGTCTTTTCTAGCCAACCACTCCATGCCTTAGCAAATGAGCGATTTACGCTCTATCCGCTCCGTCTCCCAACCCAGACATTCTTTCCGAATCGCGCCCGGCCCAATCGTTCAGCGTCCATCGTCTGACGCAATACGTTCACCAACTTTGTTTTACCGTTTTCACAATCTTTACAAAGACAGAATTTCCGTCGACTTGCAACTTCGCATTTTTCCCGCCGGTGCAGTTACCATCGGACAATTTCGGGTCGCGAAAACTCCAATTCGATCGCAATGCGAAATTCTGCGATTAATGGATCGACTGAACCAACTGTCCGCAGGCGGCTTGGACGTCGGAGCCCATGGAATAGCGGATAGTGGTAAAGATCCCGGCATCGCGAAGGTAATTCGCAAATGGCTCTCGATCCGGCCGAGGAGTCGGTTGCCAATTCGGTGCATAAGAAATTGCGTTATACGGAATCAAGTTGATAATGCAAAATGCACCGTCAAGATAATCCAGCAATGCCCGTGCATCTTCAAGCGAATCATTGACGCCTTGAATCATGATGTACTCGATCATGATCGGGCCTTGATGCCGATGCAGCCTGGGTTGCTCTGCGATCCATTGCACGGTCTCGCGCAATTCCTGCCAATCGGTCTGACGAGTCCACGGTACGAGCTTGGCTCGCAAATCGGGTTTAGCGCTATGCAAGCTCAACGCAATTTGAATCCCAGGATAACGCTCGACCAAACGTCGCATCGCATCGGGAATTCCGACCGTCGAAACGGTGACTTTTCGATGCGGCAAAGCAAACAACTGCGGGTCCAGTAGCCAGTCAATCGCTTGATAGAGGTTTTGTTCGTTATGAAGCGGCTCGCCCATTCCCATGAATACTACGTTGCGCAAACGACGATTTCCTTGCAAAGACCGCTGTCCCGCCAAGCGTATCTGTTCCGTAATTTCTGATGCCGTCAAGTTCCGCATGAGTCCCATTCGCGCGGTTGCACAAAACGTACAGCCAACCCGACAGCCGACTTGAGTAGAAACACAAACGCTCGTGCGGGGCGTCTCCGCTTGAATCAGGACTGTTTCAATGCGAGCGCCGTCGCGACATTCGAGGACCATCTTGACCGAACGATCCAACGACGACTCGCGCGCCTCAAGGACTCGCAAAGGTTCCCAATCAAACAATTCTCGTGCTGCGACTTGATCAGCCGGATCGAGACGAGACAGGGCTTGATCGACGGGTTCGAGAAGTTGACAAAGCGCAACTTTCGTGCGACGAATTCTATCGGGCTGTAACCGACGCGAGCGACGAAATGCTTCACGCGCTTCGTGCTCGTAGAAAGTCGATTTAGTGTTTGCTTCCATGGATTTGCTTCGTACCAATCGCCGCTACTTCGCAAAATAGGGGCTCTTGGGATTACCGCCACTGCGCAGATAAGCCATCAAGTCCAAGATTTCTTCTTCGGCTAGTGTGTTTACCAATCCGCCTGGCATTTGCGATACAGGACTGGGTTTGGTTTCGGATATTTCGGTTCGCTCTACGTTTGTAAAATTTCCTGGATCGAGCATGTTCGTCATGATCATCAGGGTGTTTCCATTCAAGTTCGCGACGCGACCAACAACGACGCGTCCGTCGTCTGTCAAGAATTGCGTCGACTGATATTGGTCGCTGATCTCTTTGTTCGGTTCGATGACCGAGGTTAATAGGTCCTTGGCATTGAATCTTCCTCCGACGCCTGTGATATCGGGACCTTGAATGCCGCCTTGGCCTCCGAAACGATGGCACTTGTAGCACTGAGCCACTGCAAACATTTGTTTGCCGCGTTCGAAATTGTAACCCGACGTCTTGGCATCGAGCTTGCCAGCGAGATCTTGAACGGTCCATTCGCGAACGTGACTACGAGGGGCCAAGTCGGCCAGCGGGTCTTTTTGTGGAGGCAAGTTTTGGACTAGCTCACCCAAGGCTTGCTTTTCGGCAGCGATCGCCGCCAGGTAGATTT
>JANMNK010000948.1:0-7415 GCA_031373875.1 Pirellulaceae bacterium
TCCAGCGTTGTTGACGCTCGACTGAGGACAATTCGCCACGAACCAACTCAGGCATGATCTTCATTCGGATCGCTTTAATGCGGGGAATAATCGATCCAGTCTGATGCATGCCGATCCAACGCAACTCAATTGGATTAAGCAAGTGATCAATTAATCGCTGCTGGCGCGTTGCAAAGTCTCCGGTTTGAGCTTGACCCATGTGCTCAATCTCTTTGAGGCTGAGAAGGCCATTGAGAATGCGGGTGATCCTCTGAAGCAAAGACCCATGCGAAGGACTTTCCCAAGTAAGTCGACGCTCGACCCAATTCAGAACCGGCTCGATCGAATTGTGCAAGTCGCCATGAAACAGATATTTGATCGCCACCGGATGAATGACAACTTTAGCTGGTGGATTTTCCTTTGCACGCTTCTTCGCCGCAGTGCGTGCCATAAAGGCCACGCCATCCAACAACGCATGCAAATGATCGTTGGTACGAAACACGGCGCCTTCGGGAAAAACTACCAAGGGTCGCTCGGCAGACGCCAACATTTCGATCGCAGTATCTATCGATTGACGATCTACACCTTCGCGGTAGACGCTGAATCCACCCATCCGCCGCATGGCCCAATGCTGCAACCAATGCTGTTCAAATAAATGCCAACTGGCCATGGCATACAAATGTGTTCCAGCCTCCCTGGCAACCCAACCCATCGCCATAGGGTCAGAGTAGCGAGGATGATTGGGGGTCAGCATGACGCCGTGTCCCAGTCGCAAACTTTCCCGAAGATGGTCCACACCGCGCAACTGGTAACTGGCGACGCCCATAAATCGGTTGAGGTACCACTGGGCAATTCGAAAATGTTGGAAGATCCAGGGCCAAGCCTTACCGCGATGGGGCGGCACAAACTTGTATGGCTTTTCGATAATGATCTCTTGCATTAATGCACGATTCCCGTTGCGGCTCGCGAAGGAGCGTCCGAAGTTCAGAAGGGTGCGGCTTTATTTCCGGAAAGACTTGTCCGCAAGATAGACGGCAACGCCATACATCACTGTCAATGTCAGACGGAAAAGCAGGGTCAAAATCGCTGCTGTCCAAGCTACCATCTTGATCGAATCGGCATTGGGCATTGCTGGATCAGCGAAAGCCCCTCGTTCAAATTGAAGTGGCAGTTCTGCCAAGCCAACTCCCATATTGGCAAGTGTCGCGGCAATACCCAACCAACACAAATAAACACCAACCCGCTTCTTCATGAGCAGCAGTACATCGCCAAGCCCACCGAACACGACCATCATCCCGCCCGTAACGACTTCGAGGACACCATAAAAGAACATGTCGGGTTCGTCTTTAAGCGCGACAATGCCTACGATCCCCAACAAGACCACTAGCAACCGTAAACCTCGAAGAACGAGGTCTATGATGAGCATGACTAACGAGTAGGTTGGGATTTTTCGTTGTGCTTGACTTAGCGCAGGAATCGTGAGGTTCTGAGGGGATTCAAATGGATTTACGTAGGACATGGATTTTCCGAATCTGCGCGGACTGCCCGCATTTCTGATAATGATTGAAATCTAAGTAAGCAACATACTCGCATAACCGCTTGGATGCAGGCGATGCCATTTCCAAGCAGTCGCGATCGTCCTTTCAATTTCTGTGTATTCCGCACTCCATCCTAAAACCTGCTTGGCCTTGCGAACGTCCGCGATCAAGCGAGGCGGGTCCCCAGGACGACGAGGGGATACAATCGCGGGAATCGAATGCCCTGTGACTCGACGGCATGCCTCGATTACCTCCATGACGCTGGTTCCTCTGCCTGTCCCTAAGTTGACTTTGATGTCCCCGTGAGGTTCCAGTTTTCCTAACGCAGCCACATGCGCTGTCGCTAAATCTTGAACGTGGATGTAGTCACGGATACAAGTCCCGTCAGGCGTCGGATAATCATCGCCCAATATAGAAACATGTTCGCGCTGCCCTAACGCCACTTGCAGGACAATTGGAATGAGATGCGATTCCGGTTCGTGGTCTTCGCCAATCGAGCCGTCAGGATGCGCTCCCGCCGCATTAAAGTAACGCAAGGCAGCTATGCCAAATCCGTACGCTCGGGCGTAATCGGTCAAAGCCCGCTCGATGACTAGTTTGCTGAAACCATAGGGATTGATTGGCTGTTGGATTGTATCTTCGGAGATCGGCACAATTTCCGGTTGTCCGTAGGTAGCCGTCGTGCTGGAAAAGACAATTCGCCAAACTCCGGCAGCCCGCATGGCCTCCAACAACTCCAAGGTAGCGGTAACGTTATTTTGGTAGTATATCGACGGGTCCTCCATGGACTCGCCCACCAATGCGAATGCCGCAAAGTGCACGACGGCATCGATTTTTTTATCCCGCATGACTTTCTGCAATCGCTCGCGATCACTCAATTCGCCATGGATCAAAATTTCTTGGGGAACGGATTCGGCGTGTCCCCGAGAGAGATTGTCATACACCCAGACTTCATGATTCAGCGTCCGGAGTAAGCGAACCGTATGCGAGCCAACATATCCCGCCCCACCTACAACCAAAATCTTCATGGCGTATCCTATTGTTGCGAATCCAAGCATCTAAATTGTTGCTTAAGTGTTAAGCCCCGCAATTTCAGAAAAATCCAAAAATCGCAAGTTCGTTCCGTTCAATATCCCAAAACGGACGACACTACATGGTTGAACTTTTCCGTATTTGGTACTTGTCAGCATAACTATCTTGCTTGAGATTCGAATATGGCTATCAGCAAACTAAAAAAAATCCGGCAAACCGCAGAATGTTCCCCCAAAGACGATTCTATTGGTAACTGGATCGAACGGTACACGACCTACCTTCGTACCGAATGCCATCTTGCCGACAATACAATCCAAGCATATCGCCGCGATTTAGAACATTTTCGGGAATGGCTAAAGGGTCGCTCGCCCACCGTCTTAAAAATTCAAGATCTTGGCGAATTCGTAGGATTCTTGACGGGACGCAAATTAGCAGCCCCCTCTGTGTCACGTCACATCGTAGCCATTCGTATGTTTTTTAAGTTCCTTCAATTGGAAGGAGCCATTCAAGACAGTCCGGCCGAACTGCTGGCAAGCCAGAAAATGTGGCAGCGGATTCCATCCACAATTTCGACATCGGCCATCTCGCGATTTCTCGATTCGCCCAAGCCCTATGACCCAATTTGGCAGCGAGATCGAGCAATTTTAGAATTGATGTATGCGACTGGCTGCCGTGTTTCAGAAGTCTGTGACATGCTCCTCAACAACGTTCATCTCGATGAAGGATACTGTTTGGCAGAAGGCAAGGGCGACAAGCAACGGATGGTCCCACTAGGTCAGCGTGCAATCGCCACCGTTCGAATCTATCTAGATGAGCTTCGCCCAACGTTGGCCAAGTCCAAAGATATCGCCACCGTGCCTTGGTTGGTGCTCTCGCGAACCGGCAAACGACTTCGGCGTGAAGCCATTTGGGAGTTGGTCAAACGCTACGCCATACGCGCCGAAATCGACCCCGATGTTAGCCCCCACACGCTGCGCCACAGTTTTGCGACACACTTATTAGCTGGCGGAGCCGATCTGCGTCTAATTCAAGAAATGCTCGGCCACGCAAGTATTCAAACGACTCAAATCTATACCCAAGTCGAGCCCTCCCGCCTAAAACGCGTCCACTCGCAGTTTCATCCGCGAGCATAACCTCTCGAACAATTACTCCCGCCATTGCTAAACGGTTTCTTCGAGATGGACGAAGTCCAATCGAAATCTTCATGACGACATCGTGCCAACGAATTCACGCTCGTCAATCGCGAAAGTCCAACGCACGAACACGCGTGACGCGCAACCGCATCGCATTCGGCCGGCGAGTCAAGCCACTCATTCGATTCGCCTCATCGTTCTTTCAACGTAGCGATATAACAAAACTTCTCGCCTCCCCCAGCCACCAAATAGAAAGTTAGAAACCATCAACACTTTGAATGCGCCAAATGACTTTCCTATCTCCCCTTCTCTTCGGTACTCCGAGGAGAAGGGGCCGGGGGATGAGGAGCCAAGCACGAAAACAAATCACGAGACGTCATGAATTTTGTCAACCACCCAAGCGAAAAACCGCTCAACCCATTCGCTCAAAACTCCACTCGCATTCATTCAACCCCTATTGAATAACCCCGTCTAAAAGCGTGCCGCGCGGTTTGCCGTTCCAACACCGGACAAGACAGAATGGAGCTGTCGAGCTTCGAATTCCTAGCAGGTGTCGAGACCGAACCCATCGTACGTGTCATCATTCTTGAACTCGTTCGTCCCACCAACGACGGCGGACAATTGGATTCGGTTGCTTGCACTGTCGAATACTTCATTAAAAGCGACAACGAGCGTCAAGCCCGCGATCGTATTCGAGACCATTTCCGCCACCACGCTGCTTCACGGGCATCCCAGCTCACTGGCATCCCAGCGAAGCGGGGCCTTGTGCCCCTTGCTTCGCAACAGGTTTGGCGTGCTAACATCGGCGCTTGCTACCGCCCGAATCAGCTCCTTCTTCATCAGTGCAGACTAGGGAAGATTAGTGTTCCCATTCCTTCCTCGGCACTGCCCACGCGTTCGGGCCGATGACGTCGCCGTTAGAAGCTTTGCTCTCGTTTCCACCGCGGGGAAAGATTCTCAATGGTGTGTTGCATGGTCGTTGCTTTAGCAATGCGATTGGGTGGTTAACGCTTTTTGCTTTGGGAAAATCTACGAGTATTTTTGACGCGACCACTTCACACACCCTACTTTACTGATTCTTGATCTTTTTCAATTTCTTCAGTGACTGGTTTAGGCAATCATCGAATTGTACGGCACCGGTTCCTCGGAGGGACTCCAGCAAAGGCGCATATTTAACTGCAGGTGCGCCAATTTCCCCAAGTGCCTCTGCGGCAAACCACGACACTTCGTCGCTAGGCACTTTCTTTACTTGTTCGACAAGCTCGTCGAGAACAACAGCGCTTCGAGGGCCGAGGTTTGAAAGCGCAATGGCGGCTTCACTGCGAACATACGGATTTTTAGACCTCATTAGTTTCGCAATATCCTTCATTACAGGTATCGCAGCGTCTCCGATCCGTCCCAATGCGCTTGCGGCAGTTGATGCTTCAAAGCTATAGACGCTTTGGGCACGCCTGAGCAACTCATGGCAAAATGTTGCATCATCGGGATGCAGCTTCGCCTTCTGAATGATGGACTGAATTTCTCTATGGACGATTCGCCGATGCATTGGTGTGTCAAGTTTCGTTGCCCAAATCCACCCCAAAACACTAGGCACCAAGATCACAACCAGCAAAATCGCCCAAACTTTTCTATTCATGCAATGGATCGCCCGTTAGCTCGGCAAGGTCTGTTGAATTTGTGTCATGGTCACCATGAGTGGGCCCAGGGGAAAACGGTGAACCACTTGTTGGTTCTCCACCATAGTACTTCATGATGTTCACGAAGTATCGATCCCAAACTCGAAGTTGGGCAGTGGTGCCACCGACGACGGGCATATGGGCACCGATGTCGTTCACTACTCCAACTTTACGTTCGTAGGCACAAGTGTTGATAGTAACTTCCGCATCTTGAAATGGCCCTCGTACAACAGTGACAGTCCAGATCCGTTGTCCTTCGAGCATGTGCCCATCTAGCATTGTCCCCGTAACTACTCGCCTTTCGTCGTCAAATGCCAAAGCCACTGGAACTTCCTCAGGATTAAGAGCTAGTCTCATTAAAAAGCCAGTGATTGCAAGAGTGTCAAAATACGCAACGGTGCCGCCTTCAGTAAGTCGCACAGTGGCAACATCGTTTGTCCCATCATTAAAGTGACGAAAGCGACGAAGTCCTTGATAGATTTCTAATTCCAATTCATCCAAGTCGGCAATGCCTCCCATACGGAAAGTCAGCGAGTTCTCACTGTAGTGAAACGTTCCTCTCCCGTCACCGAAATTGGGGCGAGGGGGATTGCTCGAGAAAAATCTGTGATAGATGGCCCATGCTGACCAATCCGTTAAACCACTTGGATCTTGTCCCAGTGATGGAGTATTCCCAACATACCGCCTCACATTCTCATCGCCCGCAGCAAACGAAATCGGATCTGCGCTCAGCCACTGCCCTAAATTCGTGTCGTACCAGCGGAAGAGGTTGTGCTGGAGGCCGGTGGCGTCGTCTAATTGTTTACCGGTGAAGCCGAAGATGAGGTCGACCGCGGAGTTCGTTTCGGAAACAAGCTTCCCGTAGGCGTTGTACTTGCGGTGGTTGGTGATGGCGGTCGAGTCTGTGCCGCTGGTGTAGTCGGCGATGTCGCGGATGGTGCCTAGATGATCGGACAAGGCCCACAAGGCGTTGCCGGCGGTGGTGAGGTTGGTGAGTTGCGAATCGGCGAGAAGTTCGTCGACTTGGTCGGACCAGAGATAACGGTGCGTGAGGTTGGTCGTGGCGGAGCCATTGAACTCAAGCAGCGCGTTGATGCCTTCGTCGTAAGCCCAATACTGATTCGTCGTAGCACCGCTTCCAGCACCGTCGGCATCGTAAGCCCGCTTGACCATGCGATTCAGGGCATCATAAGTGTAGTCAACTTGCATGACGATCGGCCCGCCTGCTGTGTTGCGATTACGAACCTGGGTCAATCGGTTGCGAAAATCCCAAGTGTACTCTTGCACTTTCCCAGTCGCCGTCTCAGTGCGCGATGTCCGGTTGCCTTCGTGGTCGTACGTATACGTAAACCCATCGCCACCAAGCGTCTGATTGTTCTGGCCGGTCGTAAAACCCGCAGTGTTACGATTGCCGTTGAGATCGTAACCGTAATTCTCATCCGTCTGCGAAGTATGATCGGCCACGGTTAGTTGGCTGGTTGCGTCGTAAGTAAAATTACTCACACCATCCACCAAGGAATTGATGCTGCTAATCCGCGACAGACCGTCGTAGGAGTAGGCATACGAAGCGAACGTGGTCGAGTTCCATTTGTGCTCGATCAAGTTCAGTCGATTCGCAGTATCGTAACCCCAATTCGTCGTCGCCACGAGATTCGTTGTCCCCAGAGATTCGTACCGATTCAAGCTGGTCCGCTGACCAAATGCATTGTAACCAATCGTGACATGATTTGCGCCAACCGTGTTGCCGCCGTAGTCTTGTTGCGTAACATCCGTCAAGCGATTCATGGCGTCGAGTTGAGTTACCTACTATTTAGCTATCGACTATCTAGCTATCGTCGATCCCGAATCGTTGTTTGGGAACGCGAATAGCCACAGATCTGGACAGGTCGAGGAAATGGTACGATGCGCGTCAGAGTGGTTGGCACGCCAAACCTGTTGCTACAGGTCGAGACAAGCTCGACTGTCGCGAATGCTGGATCTTGAATTTTGTCTTTAAGCATCAAGCTGTCAGCTGGGGAAACGGTAGGATGCGCGTTAGTGTGGTGAGCACGCCAAAC
>JANMNK010000956.1:0-12691 GCA_031373875.1 Pirellulaceae bacterium
CCGGAGCAGTGGCAAACGAGATTGCACGCGCACAGAGGCAAATTCTCGTTCAAGCTTATTCGATTCACTCCGAGCCCATTGTCAAAGCACTGGCCGACGCACGACGTCGCGGTGTCGAAGTTTTTGTCGTTATGGATGCAAGTCAACAGGCCGACGTGAATTCGGCGGCAAACTACCTTGCCAATGCAAACATCCGAACCGTACTAAATGCCGACCGAACCCTGCCCAATACCAAAGTGATTTTGATCGACGGCCATACGATTATCACGGGTGCATTCGACAATTCGGACCGAACAAGCGACGAGCACATATTTGTCATTCGAAACCGATCGCACATTTATGCAAACTTCGACGCAAGTTTCATGGCCAATTACCAGCGCAGTCAACCGTACACGGGAAGAAACAACGCGGCGCGAACAACCGGCTACACTCCGCCAGCGTCTCAGACACCGTTCTCGACGGCTTCGGTACCCACCAACGGATACACGACAACGCCCATCCAGCCAGGAAATTATTCGAACGCGCCTCTATCGACTCGGCAATGGGAAAGTCCATTCAATCGCGCCACATCGCCATCGATGCCAAACACACGCCGCTAATTTCGCCGCGAGCAACGCATGCGATTTTCTTCCGGAGACAGAGGTTTCGCACCCGGAGACGGTTAGTCTGTCGGCACTAGTGCATTGTGACAGCTAAGAATTAGGCTTCTAAGCGTAAGGGCGCGAGCCCTACGGTTCCGCGAATTACCGGGCGGCTCGCGCCCCTCCGCTATAATTCCAACCCGAAAACTAAGTGGTAACAAAGCACTAGCGAACTCTTGCGCTCATTAGGGTTGCGATTTTGATTTCGCAGTGGAGAATCGGGTTAGTTGTTCGCGGTAATGTTTTTGCAACCCATTGAGCGAGCAACACTGCATCGCGATTTCGATTGCACGATCGGTATTCCCGCGAGCAAACTCGACTTCGGCTAACGTGTCGAGGTAAGTCGACTCGTTCTTCTTCAGCTCGTTTGCCTTTTCGGAATGCATCAGTGCTTCGTCAAGATCGCGCTTCAAGCAACTCATCAACCAAGCCAGATTATTATGGAACATGGCATCCCCCGGCCACTTTTCCAAATGGTTGCGGTGATGGGCCAAATGCATCTGATACCAATTGTCGGCAAACTCTTTGCCAAATGCTTTCTCTGCCAGCGGCACCATTTTGATCGCCGCGTCGATATTGGTTCGTCGTAGTTCGAACGCACGGCGAAAGTGTTTATCTGCTTTTGCTTGATCTTTGGCCGCAATAGCTTGACGTGTCAGGCACAATTGCTCGGCTTCCATTTGAAGGATCGGCGTTGCCACGAACCTTGGGAAACTGGACAAGTCATATTGTGCGGCGCGATACAAATTTGCGGCTCGGCCAGGGTCGTCTTCCTCGATCAACGATGCAAGCTGTTCCGCTGCGAGATTCAATTCGTTCAACGAGAAACGGTTGCGATCCAAATTCGGTTTGCAAGTGCGGTAGATGTGTTCTGTCAGCAGGATCTCATCGGCCGCAAGTCCTAAATCGCGAAGCTGTCGAGCATTGGCCAAGTCATTGCACGGAATCATCAGAGCATGGCGACGTGCTTGGTCGGCTTCGTCGATTCGGCCAAGCTGCCGTAACCAATCCGCTCGTTGCAATCCCATCCAGGTACGGTTGGGGAAACGCAAGGAGAAAATCCGACCCAATACGAGTTCTCCCCCCTCCAATCGACCACGTGCGGCGATCAATTGCGCGTAGAGCGGCGACGCGTAAAGACTGGATCGTTGAAGTTTTTCTGCTAACTCAAGAAACCCCAGGTGATTTGACAACGTCGCGATGATCTCGATAAAACTTTCGCGATCAAAATCCGATTCCGGTAGGTTCGCAAACTGCAGTCGATGTCTCGGTGTGCTGGAAGTGCTCAATACGGCTTCCGTCAGCTTTTGAAATTGATCGGGGCCTCGCAATCTTGCGGGCAAGCTCGCGTTTTCTAGCATCTCGAGTTCATTCAGCGCGTCGAGCCAACTACCGCCGTTCGACGTGCGTTTCAAGTAGCGCAATATCTCCGGCGCTGTTTGCGCAAGTGTCGCGAAGTTTGGTTCAATAAAGGAATCCATCACATCGCGCTCGACGCCACGGTCTAGCAATTGCGCCAAGTAGGTCAGCACATGTTCGCGTTGATCGTAAAAAGACCAGATACGCAGCAGCATTTCCCAACGCGAGTTGTCTTGTGCAAATTCGGCATCGGCGATTCGCACCAAAGCATCGATGATCTTTTGCTCTTCCGTTTTTCGACCAAGCTGATTGAGGAGAATGGCAACGGACGCCACGGCACTGAAGTTGGCGTTGGTGTTTTCGGAACGAGGATCAATTTCCGTGTGAGACTCCAGCCAAGCAGAGAATGTTTCTTCGTCGAGTGTTTTAAGCCCAACAGAAGCGAATGCTCGGTCCACATCCCCGTTGGTTTGGTAAATGCGAAACGCCATATCCGGATTTTGTGTCTCAATCGCTTGAGCGCCAGCTTGAACTTGCCCTGTAGCGATCAGCGCCGAACCCAGTGCCAGAGAATCTTGAGATTTGGTCTTGGCCAGCACTTGTCGGCCCGCGTCAGCAACGTCGGCTCGATCCAGCCAATCGTTGAGCATGATGTAACGAGTAAGATCGTCCATCTGCTGCGTCGTTGCATTCTCGAATCCTTCGGCTGGCGGTGTCGGAAGCAGTTTGGCAAGATCGCCCCAGCGAAAATTACGCTGGAGAATGAACGTTGCCAACTCATCGTCCACGGACTCGCGCGCTCGCCGAACGCCCTTGTCGATTTCGCCTTGCCATTCCAATTGGAATACGGAAACAAAGGGATCCGTTACCGGATTCTTGGCACGACTTGGTTCGTACGAGATACCCGCCTGATCCCACAAAACTCGAATACTAGCGGCTTGCAGAGGTGGGTAGACATAGTCGATCAACGTTGGCACAAGTGCTTCTTGATTATCTTGCAAAGCCAAAGAGATGAGCACGGCCGATGCGACTCCGGGAACATCGGAAACCAAAGCGGCCCGTTGTTCTTCGTTGAGCAGTTCCAACATGCCCAGGACTTGTGACCAGCGTTTGTCACGCGCGAGCCTGAGAATCGTCTGTAGATCGCCCGCTTGAATGAAACCGAGATTCCGAATGGCATCGCCCACATCGGCTTGGGAGCCGAGCCTTTGTAGGAGCAGCAACCATTTGGCCGCCGAAGCCACGCTCAAGTCGGCACCGTTGGCCACCCGCTCGATCATCGGCGCAGCCTGAGGCCCAGCTTTCCACAAAGACACAAACGCTTCTTGCCGCGCTCGATAGCTTGGCATTCCCAGTTGCTCGATCCACTGCTCAATTTGCGTGGGGTCGATAGGGATAGCCGTTGCGGAAATTGTCGCCGGCTTCGTTTTTTCATCGTCAGCACAGACGGTAGGCAAAACCGCAGTCAGGGCAAGTAAAATCGCAAAAGCGGTCCGATAAAGAGGATTCATTTCAGGGCTCACGTCGCAGAACGGATGGAACAAAATCATTCTATCGCAAAGGACGTCACCCTGCCCACCCGTTCCGGTAAGTTTGCTCTAATAATTCAGTGACCTACAGCGTAGTAGCAAAACATAGATTAAAATCTGAGCTTGTCGAATGAGCGAATTCCACGGTCGGTAACGACATGTGTACGTATATTGAGTAACGATCATCGCGAATCGACAACGCCTTCTTTTGTTCCCACCTACCCCGAGTTTAAAACAAACGGAACTTTTCCAATGCGATCTAAAATTTTTCTGTCGGTGTTATGCTGCCTCGTGACGATTTCAACAGTTCGCGCTGACAAGAATTGGACCAACTGGCGGGGGCCGGCGGGGAATGGGACGGTTGGGGGTGGTTCGTATCCGACTAAATGGTCACCGACCGAAAATGTTCTTTGGAAATTGGAATTGCCGGGCCGTGGTGCTTCGACGCCAGTCGTTTGGGATAGCAAGATTTACTTGACGTCAACACTCGAAGAAAAAAACTTGCTCTTGTGCCTCAACACGGCTGGCAAAGAACTGTGGCGGACCGAAGTGGGCGATGCTCGCAAAGGCAAACATCAGAAAGCTACCGGTGCCAATTCGTCTCCGGCCACCGACGGAACGAGTGTCTTTGCTTACTTCAAAAGCGGCGATCTCCAGTGCTGTGACATGAACGGCAAAGTTGTGTGGAGCAAGAATCTCCAAACGACGTACGCCGAAGATACCCTCTGGTGGGACCTCGGCACTTCGCCAGTGTTAGTCGACGATATGGTCATCGTCGCGGTCATGCAAAGCGGGCCAAGTTACATCGTTGCCCTCGACAAAAAGACCGGCAAAGAACGATGGAAAACCGATCGCATGATGAAAGCAAACGATGAGTCGAACCAAGCGTACACGACACCGATCGTCGCCGATGTCGACGGCCAGTCGGTCCTGCTTACTCTTGGAGCAGATCATTTGACGGCACACGCTGTAAAGACGGGCGAGCAGCTTTGGCAGTTGGGCGGATTTAATCCTACCAACCACCAATACTTTCGCACCATTGCTTCTCCGGTACTCGCTGGTAACGTGGTCATTTGTCCTTACGCTCGCGGCGAAACGCTGACCGCTGTGAATACTGCCACCAAAGTGTCGGACAAAGAACGCATTGTTTGGCATTTAGACAAATTAGGAACGGACGTTCCAACTCCCGCCGTCTCGGGAAACCGTGTTTACATCTCGGGAGATAAAGGAACGGTCACGTGTTTAGATGCTGCAACCGGAAAAACCCTGTGGCAAGGAGAGTTGCCCAAGAATCGGAACGCTTTTAGCAGTTCACCAATCGTTGCTGGCGGGCATGTCTATTTGACTCGCGAAGATGGCGCAACGTTTGTGATCAAGGACGGTGACAAATTCGAGTTGGTGTCATCCAATCAAGTCGATGGTTCGACCGTCGCAACGCCAGCCTTTGTCGATGGCATGATTTTGCTTCGCACCTATGATGCTTTGTATTGTATAGGATCGAAGTAACCGTAAAGTCTCTTGACGACGGTTAGAAGCTAAGGCGAATTGGTCGATCTGGCCAATTGCAGCGTCGTAGGCGGTTGAGTTGAGGGAGCATGCTATCGAAGCATGGATTCCCACGCTGCCTAACAGGTAGACACATTGGAAAAAAAATGACAAAGTCTGACTTGCCGGGTGGTATGCACATCGATCCCGTATGCGGGATGCAGGTCGACGCGAAACGCGCTGAATCTTATACGTACGACGGGAAAGCGTATTACTTTTGCTGCAAGAGTTGTCGCGAGCGGTTTTCGCAGCAGCCAACGTCGTTCTTGAAAAGTGTCAAGTCAAACGCGTCCGCGCCTGTTCTTGTCATGCCGACATTCGGCAAAGGGAAATCGCAAGCGACGACCACGGTGGATTCCCAAATGGTGGCTGAAGCGCCTTCGTGCTGCGGTTCGGAATCTGCCAAGCCCCTGCATGAACAAGATGAGCATGCTTGTTGCCAAACGGGACACGAAAAAGTGGTACCAAGTGCCACTGCTGCGTATTTTTGCCCGATGTGTCCCGGTCAGGAAAGCCCTGTTCCTGGCACATGTCGCATTTGCGGGATGGCGCTCGAACGGAACCCCTTAGCGGCTCAGTTCGTCACTCGATTTCGCTGCCCAGTTCACAGACGCCGACTTTACGATAACCCAGGAACTTGCGTTCAATGTGGTCGCGAGCTTGTGGCGATGCAGACCGTTGTCGATCCCGCAGAAGAAAAACAATGGCGCGACTTGGTATGGCGCGCGATTGCGTCGGGTGTCTTGGCAACAATTGTTTTTTTACTCGCCATGTTGCCGATGGTCGGAGTGCCGGTCGATCAGTGGTTGGGCAGCACGGTTACTCAGTGGGTTCAAGCTCTCCTGACAGCCGTCATCGTGTTGTGGTTAGCTTGGCCGTTTTGGGTTTCTGGCTGGCGTGGCATACGCAACTTGTCGCCGAACATGTTCACGCTCATTGGGACAGGAACGTTGGCAGCATTTGGTTTTAGTTTGGCCGTTTTGCTTTTTCCATCCATCGTCCCCCATACGATCGGACACGACGGTCATTCGCCTTTGTATTTTGAATCGGCTGCAGTGATCGTTGCTCTGGTTTATCTGGGCCAGATTTTGGAAACCAAAGCACGTCGTCGGACGGGTGACGCCATTCGCGCACTTCTCGAATTAGCCCCCGCAGTTGCACATCGCATGGACGGGGCGAATGTGGTCGATGTTCCGTCGAGTGAGCTTCGAAAAGACGATCGTGTGCTCGTCCGGCCGGGCGAGCGTTTGCCGGTCGACGGCGAAGTCGTCGAGGGTCACGGGATGGTGGACCAATCGTCGCTTACGGGCGAGCCGATTCCGGTCGCTGCCGTGCCAAACGAAAAGCTGTTCGGAGGATCGTTACTGCAATCGGGAAGTCTTACATTGCGGGTCACGTCCGATCCCGGAAACAACGTACTCGATCAAGTGATCCGTCTCGTATCGCAATCGCAACGCAGTCGGGCACCCATTCAAGACCGTGTCGACGCAATCGCTCAGTGGTTTGTTCCGGTGGTGGTTGCCACGGCCATTGTGGCCGGCGCGGCGTGGTGGATGTTTGGGCCCGAACCCAAAGCCGCGTACAGCTTGCTCGCGGTCGTCTCGGTATTAATCATCGCTTGTCCCTGCGCGTTGGGGCTTGCCGTTCCGATGAGTTTGATGGTAGGCATCGGCCGCGCTGCCAGTAGCGGTGTGCTGGTTCGCGATGCTGCCAGCCTTGAAAAATTGCGTCGCGTGCAAGCGATTATTCTCGACAAGACGGGAACGCTAACCGAGGGAAAACCGCGCGTCGTGCAGTTTAACCACCACCCAGATATCTCGCCACAAACTTTGTTGCCCATCGTCGTGGAATTGGAAAAGCGAAGCGAGCACCCGCTCGCCCGCGCGATTGCCGACTACGCGGCCGCGAACGCTCCTGCCCTACCGGTCGAGATACGAGATTTTGAATCGATATCTGGACAAGGTGTTCGGGCCACAGCGACGGTCGCGGGAAACAATCAAGCAACCTACGCGATCGGCCAGCCGCAGTGGTTTTCGGAACAACCTAAATCGACGAACGATTGGCAAATACCTGCTGCGAAATCCCAAACTCCCAGCAGCGAAATTCACGTCGTTCGTGATAACCAGTTGGTCGGGGTCATTCGCGTGGCAGATGAACTGAAAACGAATGTTGGCGAGGCCATTCGATTTCTTCGCGATCGTGGATTGCAACTGCACTTGGTTAGCGGTGATTCGCAGGAAGTTGTCGCAAGCGTCGCGAAGCAACTTGGCATCGAAAATTTTGTTGGCCGAGCTTCACCCGTCGATAAACACGCGTATGTCAAGTCGTTACAGGCGCGAGGTTTGTCCGTAGCGATGGCCGGCGATGGGATCAACGATGCGGCGGCGCTTGCCGTGGCGGATGTTGGAATCGCGATGGCTACGGGAACGGATATCGCCATGGAAGCTGCCGGGCTAACGCTGCTTCACGGGGACGTTGCGGGAATAGCACGCGCATTCATGATCGGCGACGCGCTTCAAACAAACATCTACCAGAACTTGTGGCTTGGGTTCTTGTATAACGGCTTGAGCATTCCAATTGCGGCGGGCATTCTCTATCCGCTATTTGGAATTACACTCAGCCCGATGATTGCAGCAGCAGCCATGGCAGCAAGCAGCGTTTCGGTCATCGCCAATGCATTGCGGTTAAGATCGCAATCGTTCAAGCTGCCGTTCGAACATTCGTAACGGACTTGGGCGCTGGAATTTGCGACAACTGAGCCAGAATTGTTTCGGCAGCGCGTCGACTAGCACCGGGTTGTCCAATCTCATCCGCCATCATCTGCAATTGGTGCCGGCAATCCGCACGGAATTTGTCATCACCCAACATTCGATCCATAGCCGCCGTGACTTGGCCAATCGTCTTTTCTGATTTGCCGACTGCCAGGAACTCGGGCATGATCGTTTTACCCGCGATCAAGTTCGGCAATGTCATGCTGTCGCATTGGGCAAGCGACCGCATGATGGCATACGAGATGCGGCTTAGGTGATAAACGACGACAGCAGGCGTGCTGCGAGCCATCATCTCCAGACTGACCGAACCGCTTTTCATCAAGGAACAATCGGCAAGCTGAATCAGTTCGCTGGTCTTTCCAACGAAAAAATCGAGAGGTAGAGATCGATCGCTAGGCTTGAGATGCTCTCGGCATCTCAGAGCATGAGCGTCTTTATAAGCAGCAACCAAAAACTGAACGTCTGGATATTTGCGATTCAGACGGCGAATGACTTCGAGTTGAATAGGCCAAATATTGTCGACTTCGTGGTCCCGCGAACCGGGGAGCACGGCGACTTGCAGATGGTCGTATCGGCGGACTTTCTGGATGAATCGGCTATCCAAAGTACGGTGAGCAACGTCGTCGAAGAATGGATGACCGACGAAATCTGCAGGTACGTTATTCTTGGCAAACCAGTCGCGTTCGAAAGGTAAGTTACAAAGGACGCGATCCACGTACTTGCGCATTTTCTTAACACGCCAACCGCCCCATGCCCAAAGTTGTGGTGGGCAATAATAGAAAACAGGCAAACCAAACTGTTTCGCTCGCTTGGCGATATGCCAATTGAAACCAGGAAAGTCCACCAAGACCACGGCATCGACCGCTCCCGATCGAAATATGTCGGTGGCTTGATCGGCTAAGCGATAAAATTCGCGAAGCTTGGGTAGGACTTCGCTGATGCCCACAACGGCCATTTGAGTCAGGTCGAAATCGCATTCAAACCCAGCTTGCACCATTTGCAGACCTCCAAAACCGCGGCAATGCAGTTTGGGAGCATTTGCCGTCAGCGCGCGAATCAAGTTCGCGGCGTGCAAATCGCCACTGGGTTCTCCGACCGAAAAAAACAAACGGGACAACATGCGAGTGTGCTATTCCTTAACGAAATCTGGTTCCATCCAAGTCCGACAGGTATAAGCGAATTGCGGGCTTTCGTTCAATATGAAAGCCACACTTTTGCGAGCAAACCGTCAGGAAACCGCTAAGTCATCGATAAATTTCGGAGCCTTATCGCCTGGGAAATCAGTCGAATCCAAGCAATCGTCGAGAGGGCTTTTTGGTAGCATTTGTTTATGCGGGTCAGCAGAGACTATTCCGCCTAGTAAAAAATAGATGATCGCGTAGATTGCATTCGGCGGAATCGTAGATTGCATTTGGCGGAATGTCGTACGAGATGCCCTGTCATCGTTGGTTGCGAGCAACTATTAAACGATATTATTCAAGCAAGGTTGGAGTTATTGCAGTCGATGGTAGATGACGAAGATTTTAGAAAGCCGATTCGCAAGACCACGCACTTGTCGCCCGTCGACAGCTATTTAACGGGCAGTTGGGAAGCGTTGGGGAACGGCGCTCCCGTGCTCGTCGCGTTGGCTCAGATATCCTCTCAAGCATTAGTCAGTGGCGGGCCGAAAACACTTCCTACGCTTCTCCCAGAGGCCAAGGCAATTTTATTCGCTGCCAAGGATCGCGGCATCGTCGAAATCAAAGGCGTCCATACAGCGTTCGAAGCGCCGTCGCGACTGCTGGCAGTCTACATAGAAATAACCGACGAGTATACGATTGCTTTTCGTGATCGAGCCAATCCAGAAGTGACGGTTCGTTTTCTTGACGGTTTTCGCCAATTGTGCGAGTGCGGTTTGATCATTCATCATCTGCATCGCGATTTCTCGTTGACATCGGCCGGTTTTGCATTGGCCAAAACGATTACCCAGGAGGAGGTGCAGCCGTGGCTCGACAAAGGAACCGATATGGGGCTTCACGACTAACCTGGGTTGCTGGTTTGGCAATTCTTGTTTGTTTACTGGTCATCGCTTTTCGAAGATCTCGTCCAGAGTCGCCTTCAAAGCGCGAGTCCATGACGAACGTGACCGCCCCCGTGCGCGCGACACAAGAATCGACCCAGACAACCGACCCGCAATCGGAATCAAAACACCCGCTGGACGATGTGCTCAAGATGGCTCGTGAAGCTCTGACGCAGCTCGACACCAACGTCACGGACTATACGGCGACCTTGGTCAAGCGAGAACGAGTCAGCGGCAAATTAGGCGATGAGACGACCATCGCTTTGAAAATTCGTCACTCGCAGGTACAAAGCGATGGCACGAAAGCTCCATTGCATGCTTACCTGTTTTTTGAAAGCCCAGCAAACGTCAAAGGTCGCGAAGTGATTTGGGTTGAACGACGGAATGAAAATAAACTGACGGCGCACGAAGCGGGTTTGTTTAATGTGATGCGAGTCAATCTTGATCCTAACGGTATCCTGGCCATGATGGGGAACAAATACCCGATCACGGAAATTGGGCTAGGGAATTTGATTTCGAAATTGATCGAGAAAGGCGAGCGCGATCGCAAGGTTGGCGATTGCGAAGTGCTGATCCAAGACGGCCAGAGCGTTGGTGATCGGGAATGTCGCTTGATCCAGGTAACCCATCCCGACAAGCAGCCACAGTACGATTTTCACATTGCTCAAATATTGTTGGATACGGAACGATTGATCCCGCTGCGATACGCTGCTTACCTTTGGCCTGACAAGGATGGCAAGCCCGTGCTGGAAGAAGAGTATACCTACCTCGATGTCCGGCTGAATGTTGGATTAACAGATGCCGACTTCGATCCCGAAAACGAGAAATATAATTTTCCTTAAGCGGCTGAAGCGTGCGTTTTTATTCGTATTGCTGCGGCCACTTGGCGATTTCTGATAAGTGCAGCCGTTAGTACCAGTTTTGCGACACAGGCTTGATAACGATTTCCGGAATGTGGGCGTGAGCTGGGAGTTGGGCGATAGCCATAATCATGTCGGCAACATCTTTGGGCTGCAGGATACGCTGGCGATGTTCTTCGGTGACGGCGACCGGTCGTTTATCCAGAATCGGTGTGTTGACTTCGCCGGGGTACACATTCGTCACGCGAACGCCATCTACCGAAGCTTCGTTTCCAACGCAGATACCCAACGCCGTCATCGCGAATTTGCTCGCGCTATAAGCAACTCCGCCTAATGCGATTGCTCGCTTGCCGGCAACGCTAGAGATATTGAAGATCAAACCGTCTTTGCGGGCTCGCATGCGCGGCACGACGGCGTGAAAGCAGTTGTATGCTCCGGTGGCATTGATGGCGAGCACTTCGTCCCATTCCTCCGGCTTCATCGACTCCATACTGCGGTTGCGGATGTTCACTCCGGCAGCTTGGACCAAGATATCTACGTCGCCCAACTGCGTGTTGACCCATTCAAAGAACTCATTGACGCTGTCTCGATTGGCTACGTCGATCGACTTGCCAATCGCAGCATGCCGCCCCGTGATGCAGTGCAATGCTGACTCGATGGCATCCGGTCGTCGACCTCCGATGGCTACCTTGGCACCAGATTGCGCCATGGCGGCAGCAACAGCAAGACCGATGCCGCTCGCGCCACCAGTGACAACAACAATTTTGTTTTCGATCATCGAGTGAATTCCTCTATCAAGAGTTTGCAAAGATTATGGTTGAGTGAATTTCAATTTGATTTAAAATCGCGGTAAAAGATGCCGAAGCAAATGTGGTTTAGGTTTGATCATGGATTCGGAGAAAATCGGTTTGAACCGCTTCGCAATGCGTTTGCTTTGCGGAAATTTTCGGTAGCTAGCCCTTCGTTGCCGATTGCTTTATAAACCGAGCCCAAATTATAATAGGCATCGGCGTACTTGGGAGCCATTTTGATCGTCTCGGTAAAGACCGCAATGGCCTCTTGGTGTTTTCTTTCGCTTGACAGGATCGCGCCCAAGTTCATCAAGACGGTTGGGTTTGTCGGTTGCAATTTCTGAGCTATTCGCATTTCGAGTTCAGCGTTTTGTAGGTCGCCTTTTCCGTAATACGCGAGAGCCAAATTATATTGTGCCGCAAATAATTCGGGTTGAATGTCAATCGCCGCTTTGAACTGCGAGATCGCCGCATCGATCTGATTTTCGCCTTGCAGGATGCTCCCCAAGTTCACATGAGCTTCGGCGAATCTCGGCCATAATTTGAGAGCTTGGCCGAGGGAGTTTTTAGCTGCTTCTATTTTGCCTTGTTTGGCATAGACAACGCCAAGCCCGTTGTATGCAGCAGGAAGGGCCGGCATCAATTCGATTGCACGCTGATAGGACTTTTCAGCCTCGGTCAGTCGCCCTAATCCCTCGAGAACCTTACCCATGTTGAGGTGAGCTTCGCTGTAATCGGGTTTAAGTTCAAGAGCGTCTTTCAAATGTTTTTCAGCTTGCACGTAGTCGCCGCGACGAGAAAGTAAGCTCGCAAGATTGCTGTGAGCCATCCAGCTTGTCGGATTCTTGGCCAGAGTATCTCGCCATAGCGTTTCGAGATTTTCGTAAATGGGGATCTGTCGCCAAGTTAGTATCATCAACACCGCGATGACAACAAATTCGAATGCGCTGAACACGCGGTTAGGAATTGCAAAGCGCTGGGCGAGAGTGATCGCCGAGGCTACAACCAACGCGATGATCGCGATACTGGCAAGATACTGAAAGTGATCTGCTACGAAAGAGAATCGCATCGGAAAGACGTTGAAGAATCCTAACGCGGGAAACAACGTTCCGCCGAATAACAGAACCGCAACGAGA
>JANMNK010000252.1:0-5522 GCA_031373875.1 Pirellulaceae bacterium
TGAGATGCTCTTTGTTCTTTTTCTCAGCATCTTCAATTCGCAGTTGTACATGAGAATGATGTAGAAGTTGAGACGTAAAATCTCAGTAAAGATCACTGGCAAGTAGGACGCAGCAGGGATTTATATATTGCATGATCAACCTTGTAGAGAGTGCCGTCACGAACGAAGCCTCTTCGCTTACCAAATAATGCACCGCGTGAGCGACATCCTCGGGAGTGCCCCAACGATCGGCGGGAATCAAAGCTCGATATCCGTCCTTTTCTTCTTGAGGATCATTCTCATGACGTTCGACGGGAATCCAACCTGGAGCGACGGTATTGACGGTGATTCCAAGTGGAGCCCATTCGCTGGCCATACTTCGCGACCATCCGATTTGTCCGCCTTTGGCTGCAACATAGGCGCTGAAATTGGGTATGCTGCGGTGAAAAACTTCGCTGGTAATGTTGATGAATCGCCCCCATTTGTGCTTGCGCATATTCGGCAATGCACGCTGAGCCAGCAGGAACGGGCTCTTAACAAAAAAATCAATCATCGACTGGTAAAAGTCCCATTCGTATTCTTGGATGGGGCGATGCGGCTGATCGGGCGTCGCGTTGGCGACGATGATGTCGACGGAGCCAAGTTGCTTTTCGATGGTGCTAAAAATTTCGTTAACTGAGTCGGCTTGGGAAGCGTCCCCACGCACAAGAATCGCCTCTATTCCAGCAGCCGCGAACTCGTTCATGGTCCGATCGGCTCGCTCTTTGTTGTTGTAATAGTTGACAGCGACCCTCGCGCCCGCTTTGCCCAATTGCAAAGCAATCGCTTTGCCTAAACCCGTCGTGCTACCCGTAACCAAAGCCGTATGATTTTTAAGCGAAAAAGACATGTGCGGAAGGCTCCGAAAGCTGTAATAAAGTCACTAATTCTCGATAGTGCATTTATACATGAGCGAAACAACTTCAACGAGCCCGAGCGGACTCCTGCCCACTTTCGCAACCCATCATTGCGATTGGAATGAGATCGGCGAAGGGGCTAAATCTCAGCAAAACGATCGGTCAATTAATTCTACACTTTTAATCTCAAACATCGGTCGATAGACTCACTCGTTCGCTGTATATTCGTGACAAGAAAGTGTTTGGCAGAGTTAGTAACTCCCCATTCGAATTAGTCGCTTTCAGAAAAAACACGATCAATGGAAATCATACATGAACTTTACAAGCTAGCAGACGCGTTTCAAATTAACGGTTTGCAATACGCAGTTTGCGGAGGGCTAGCAGTTGCAATTCATGGTCGCCCCCGATTGACTGTAGAGTCAACAATTGATCATCCTCAAACATCGTAATTGACGGATTTGAATAGGCTTGGACACATAGTCACCACTACGTTTCGCTACAAATTGTCATTTCCCCTAGTAATGTTCAAAGTCTGGACCGTGAAGCGTTTACGTTGAGATCTGGTTACTTCTGTAACCTGACTGTGGTTAAGAGCCACGTAGAAAATTTCCAAATGAAGAATTGTGAACTAGTTGGGCATGTTGGGCATGTTATTGGTTCAATTTGAGTGATAGATTGATCTTAAAAACGATTGCCGGGTCGAATGATTGTCTTTTTTCGCTATACGCTAGGCTTTAACTCCGCAGCGGTTGAAATAACTTTTCCTGTTAGCGAATTTTCGCACTTGGCAATTTGCTCGGGGGTGCCATGGGCGACGATGGTGCCGCCGCGGTGGGCGGCTTGGGGGCCTAGGTCGATGATGTAGTCTGCGGCTAACATCATTTGTACGTTGTGTTCAACGATGACCATCGAGTGACCTGCATCTAGCAGCGTTTGGAAACAGTCGAGTAGCCGCACAATATCCTGAAAGTGCAATCCTGTCGTCGGCTCGTCCATGACAAACAACGTCCGGCGGCTTTTTAGCGAAGCCAAATAACTGGCCAGCTTCAATCGTTGCGATTCACCGGACGACAGAGTTCGTGCCGCTTGGCCAAGCCTCAAATAGTCCAGTCCGATATCGCAAACGACTTGTAACTTTTCTTGAACTTTTTTCTGCCCGCGAAAAAAGTACATCGCTTGTTTGGCCGTCATTTGCAACACTTCGGAAATGCTTCGGTCGCGATAGTGAACATTCAAGATCTCTTTGCGATAGCGATTGCCATGACAATCCGGGCACTGCATCACGACATCGGCTAGGAATTGCATGTCGATGGCGATGGTACCTTCGCCTTTGCAAGTCGCGCATTGCCCCAGTTCGTGATTGAAACTGAAATGACTTGTCGAGAGATTGTGCGTACGGGCGTCGATCGTGTCTGCAAAAACTTGGCGTATCTCGTCAAAGATTTTCAAATACGTCGCGGGATTACTGCGGGCGTTGCGGCCGATGGTGTCTTTGCTAATCAGGACGATATCGCCAAGTTGTCCGTCTCCCAAAATCTCTTTGTATGGCAAACACTCTGCGTTATTTTTTAATATCCGGCGTGCAACCGCACCGTACAGCGTTTCTTGGACCAGCGAGCTTTTTCCGCTGCCACTTACGCCGGTCACCAAGCACAGTACTCCCAACGGAAACTCTACGTCAATGTTCTTGAGGTTGTTTCCAGACGCTCCTTCGAGTCGCAACCAACCCTTGTTCGTCGGCCTTCGATCACGCCGAAAATTCGCACCCAGTCGACCGCTGAGATAGCCTCCCGTTAAGCTGTCGCTCAATAATGAATCCTGAGGGGTTCCTTGAAAGGTCACTTTCCCTCCGTCATCGCCAGCCCCAGGCCCCAACTCAATTAGCCAATCGGACGCTGCCAAAGCCAAAGGATCGTGTTCAACGACGACTACGGTATTGCCACGATCGCGAAGCTGGCCAATGCACTTTACCAATTTCTCGGTATCGAATGCATGAAGCCCCGCCGTCGGCTCGTCTAAAACATAGAGCATGCATACTAAGCTTGACGCAAGAGCCCCCGTCAATGAAACCCGTTGCAGCTCACCATCGCTGAGTGTTCGAAGGCTTCTACCCAAAGTCAAATAACCAAGCCCAACTTCGCGTAGAAAATTCAAGTGATATTGAATTTGAGCTAAGAGGTCCTTGGAGATATTTCTTTCATGCTCCGTTAATTCAAGATTCGTAAAGAAACCGCTCGCGTCATCGATTTCCATCGAACAAATCTCTGCAACGTTTTTTTCGCCTACATGAAAAGCCAGCGATTCGCGTTTGAGTCTTTCGCCACGGCACACAGGGCATTGCTTGGCGGACCGCCAACGGCTTTGAAACGCCCGAACTGGTAATTTATATTTGTGCCGTTCAAGCCAAATGAAGAAACCTCGCAGGCCGCCAAAACTGCGTTCCGGTACGCCTTGCCAAATGATTGCCCGTTGCGTTTCGCTCAGTCGAGCATAGGGAACATCCAAAGGCAAATCATACTCCGGCGCGAGTGCCATTAACTCCTGCAATTCGTGCCGATAGGAAGCGACGTTCCACGGCGCGATAGCACCTTCGGAAATCGTTTTCGTTTCATCAGGAATTACCAACGAGGGATCGACGACCAGACAATCTCCAAAACCCTCGCATTCAGGACACGCGCCCACCGGATTCCCGAAACTGAACAGTCGAGGCTCCGGCGGTGGGTAATCTATGGAGCATCGCTGACATCGAAGCGTACGCGAGTACCAGTGAATCGAATATTCCTGCCCCGAAACGGACAAAGTTTCAAGTGTCGGTGTTGGATTGGACGTTCCGTCGGCGATAAAGTTTTCGACCAACAGTGCAAATCGACCTTCGCCGCGCGCAGATGCGGTCTCTATGGAATCGGTAAGTCTAGCTACTTCGTCTTCGCCTGTGAAACGATCCACCGCGATCCAACCTTGACCCAATGAAGGAATCTCTTGGGCCAATTGCTGACGATCATCGCGACCGAGATGCCACATGCGACCTTCGATAATCAGACGGACAAAACCGGATTGTTGCAAGTCCGCTAGCTGGAGCGAAAGATCAGCGCGATCGTTCCAAGAAAATGGCAAAGCTAAAATCGCTCGTTGATCTTTGGGCCATCCCTGAATTTCGGCAGCCACGCTTTGCGGTGTTGAACTCACTAGCCATTGACCGCAACTGTAGCATTTGAGCCGGCCTATCTTCGAAAAAAGTAGTCGCAAGTATTCGTAAGTCTCACTGGCCGTTCCCACCGTCGCCCGGCTTTTCTGAGAATGCGAGCTTCGGGCCACTGCGGTTGCGGGAGGTAATTGTTCAATGCGATCAAAATCAGGTTTTTCAAATCGGCCAAGGAACTGACGCGTGTAAGCTGAAAAGCTTTCGATGAAGCGTCGTTGGCCCTCGACGTAGAGTGTGTCGAGCACCAAGGAAGTCTTTCCACTTCCGCTTACCCCACAAACCACAACGAACCGTTCGCGAGGAATGTCAACGTCGATATTCTTTAGGTTGTTGACTCGGATGCCTCGCATTTGAATCGGAGTCAAGGACGGAGTCGGCTCCGTGTCATATGTCGATTCATGCATAGCGATCTGGTCCGAGCAATCGCAGGTCAATCGAGCTTTTTTCGCCATCAATTATCTGCGCAATCAGAGATCCGGTAATAGGTGCCAGACTAAGTCCCATCATGGCGTGGCCGGTACCGATTACGAGATTGTTGTATCGATTGGTTCGACCGATATACGGCATGCCATCGGGCGAGCAAGGCCGCAGCCCACGCCAAGGTTGTATGCCTTCGAATTGCGATGTCGAAAACTTGGGATAGTACTTGGGAATACTCTTGATGATACCTTGAACGCGAGCTTGATTGATTTCAAGATTGAGGCCAGAAATTTCCATGGTACCGCCGAATCGCAACGTGCCGCCCATCGGAGTTACCGCCACGCGTGCTTCGGTGAAGATCGAACAGATTTTCGGCATTTCGATCGGATTCGGAACGGTAAGGCTATATCCTTTGCCGGCTTGCATTGGGATAGCAAGCGACAATGCTTGCGCCATTTCCGTCGACCAAGCGCCCCCGCACAAAACAAATTCGTCGCCTTCGATTTCTCCATCTGCGGTCGTCACAGCTTGGATGCGTCCGGCCTGTTTGCGGAAGCCAAGGACATGAACGGGCCGCAAGATTGTGCCGCCGTTGGCTTGGATGCTTGCCTCTAGAGCTTTTAAGAATCGGTCCGGTTGAAGATGGCAGTCCTTGGGAAAATAGACTGCACCGCAAATATCCATCGTCACCGCAGGATCAAGCTCGGCAGCTTGCCGTGAATTGAGAACTTGAGCGGGAACACCAAGTTCATTTGCTTTCTCCGCCGCAACTGCTTCTTCGTCCATCGCGTGTTGCGTTTTGCACAACATCAAAAGTCCGCGTCGCTCCAATCCAAACTCAACGCCTGAATCTGCCAGTTGACAATACAGTTCTCTACTTGCAAGGTTGAGATCGCGAAGTATGGGAGCCGCATTCTTGACTCGCGTCGCAGTCGCGGCCGTACAAAACCGTAGACCCCATCGAAGAAGATCCAGATTCAATCTTGGGCGAATATAAAATGGTGATTCGGGGTTCCACATCCACT
>JANMNK010000968.1:0-4030 GCA_031373875.1 Pirellulaceae bacterium
TGGTAATGTCTCTGCAGGAAAACTGCTTGGTTCCAAGCCTTGCTGACCTTGACCATAAACACTCGACGTGAGCGACATTAAACAGGCGACGAAAATCCACGCTCTAACGGAATTAAACATACATTTCGGTAGCATCAGTTCAACTCTTCGACAGTTACTTCGAGCCGTTTCAGTATTATGTGGTAAGCGGCTTGTAGTGAATACACCCACACTTCTCAATACAGATTTCGCGTATTAGGAAGGAAACCCTGCCCTTAGAAGTGAGCCGAAATACCGACCCACTGCCGAAATTCAGCACGCAAAAAAAAATTCGCGAACGTCGTAAGTCGCTGCCCATTTTGATGCAGAACCAGTTAAAATTGCGACAGCGACAACGCCCAAGCTGTCAACTGTCCAAATGCGAGCATTCTTGCAAGACAAAAACTGTGAGAAGCATCGCTTTGTGATCAGCGACGTTGGATTGCGTTCGGCATAGCCAAAAACTTCGATGTTGATTGATTCGGATTGCTATGTTTGTCGCCCCCGCGTTTCCCACCTGAAACTCCCGCTCTTTGGCCGTAGGTATAACACCCATGCATCTGGTTTTCTGTATTCTGTGTCTGTTTGCGACCGGAGATTGGCCGCAATTCCGTGGAGCTTTTTCTGATGCGCACGTTGCTGGTCCAGCGACTCCGCTTGAATGGTCCGAGACCAAGAGCGTGGCTTGGAAAGTTTCGGTTCCAGGACTTGGTTGGTCATCTCCATCGATCGCCGAAGGAAAAGTATTCTTGACGACAGCGGTCAATCAAGGCGAAGGGTTATCACTGCGAGTGATGGCTTTCGACAACGAAACCGGCAAACCGATATGGGACCGCGAAGTCCGCGCAATCGAAAAAGCGCCGGCGATTCATGCTAAGAATAGCCATGCAAGTCCCACGCCCTTAGTTCGAGGTGACTCGGTTTATGTGCATTTTGGCGCGGAGGGTATGTATTGCCTTTCAACTGCCGATGGGGCATTGAAATGGGCATGCACGGAACTCCAATATTCGCCGCTTCACGGTAGCGGTGGATCGCCCTTCTTCTTTGACAACAAACTCGTCGTAGTCTGCGACGGTAGCCAATCGCCTTTTGTTGCTGCCGTTGATGCGAAAACTGGCAAGGTGATTTGGCGAACGAAGCGATCCGTCGAAGCACGCATTAGTCACTCGTTTGTGACGCCTTTGGTTACGGAAGTGGACGGTCAGGCTCAAGTGCTGGCACCCGGACCGAACCACATGGCAGCCTATGATCTAAAAACGGGCAAAGAGCTTTGGATTGTGCGAGCGCCGGGTTGGAGCGTTGTCCCTCAACCGACGGTTTATCAAGGGCTGGTAATCTACAATCATGATTATGACAACCCAGAGTTAATGGCCGTCAGACTTGGCGGAAGCGGTGACGTCACGGACTCGCACGTTGCGTGGCGGTTGGATCGCGGTGCGCCGAGCACGCCAACTCCGTTGCTGATCGGTGACGAACTGTACTTTGTGAACGATACCGGTATAGCTTCGTGTGTGAATGCCAAAACGGGCGAGCGATATTGGATGGAGCGACTGGGCGGGAACTTTTCCGCGTCACCGATCTTTGTGAATGGCCGGATTTTGTTTCTTGACGAAGACGGTGTGGCGACTTGGATTCAGCCCGGACGCGAATTCAAAGTCCTTGGCAAAAACGAATTAGAAGGTCGGACGCTAGCAACACCGGCTTTCGCAGACGGCGCGATGTACCTGCGAACGGACAAGGATTTGTACAAGTTTGTTTCTGCCGAATGATACTCGCTAAAGCGAATGATTCCTTAGTTGATACTTCTCTATTTCTGTTTTGGACTGCAATGCGATGCTAAAAATCAATGTCCGGGGACGATTGTTCATGCTCACGACGGCTTATTTGCTGGGCTGCTTGTTGCCTGCTATAGGCCAAGCCCAAGAGCCGATTCGTGCTTTGTTGGTTTTGGGTGGTTGCTGCCACGATTACAAAACACAACAGACGCTGCTGACCGAAGGCATATCGAAGCGAGCCAACGTTCAGTGGAAGATCGCTTACGATAGCGACAAGGGCACAACGCATTTGAATCCGGTCTATGAAAACGATGATTGGGCCAATGGTTTTGACGTAATTGTTCACGATGAATGCTGTGCGGACGTCAAGGATGCCAAGATCATCGACCGAATTTTGGCTCCTCATCGCAAAGGCGTACCCTCGGTGATTCTCCATTGTGGAATGCATTCCTATCGCGGCGAAGGCTATCCGGATGCGACGCCCTGGTTTGACTTTACGGGCCTCGCCTCAACTGGGCATGGTCCTCAATCTCCGATCCAGATTACTTTTACAGACCGCGACAACGTCATCACCAAAGGCATGGAAGATTGGCTAACGATCAAAGAAGAACTTTACAACAACTCCGCCGGAAAATTGCATGACACAGCCCATGCATTAGCAACAGGGCAGCAGACATTCAAAGATCGTAACGGCGACGAAGTTACAGCAACAGCGGTTGTTGTTTGGACGAATCTGTACCAAGAAAAAACACGAGTCTTTGCAACGTCCTTGGGTCACAACAACGAAACCGTGGCCGATGAGCGATACCTCGATCTGATCACACGCGGATTGCTGTGGTCAGTCGATAAATTGGACAAGGAACATCTGGTTCCGTCGCAAGAAGTTCTTATCAAGAACTAAAAGCTGTATTGACGTTAGTTGCAGAGATTTGGCCTAGCCCAACAAGTTGGAGAAAAATATGCTCACGTAGGGCCTGAATTCGAGCATCGTAATTGATTGCACGCTTTTGAACTGCCCGCGACGAAACGAAGCGCTCAAAAACGCTGTCAGTCTTCTATTTGAATTTCGAACGGATTTAGCCAATCGCGGATCTTGAAATAGTCGCCTTCGAATTCAGGTTGACTCAACGCTGAATCCAGACGCTCGTGGGCACCGTAACCCGTCGCCATCAATCGTTCGTATTCCGATTTCGATATCGAACATGCGATCAGTTCGATCACTGTAGTCTTAATTTTTGACAGCTCAATAAGTTCAATTGCGGTAAATCGGCAGGTGTCCAATTGCACCATTTCACATTCAGAGAAAAGTGAACCGATCGCATTGTCCGTGAAGTCAATTTTAGCGTAATTCAACAGACTCAATTGCTTCGGCGAGTTCACCTTGATGGGCTCGGCAAGTTTTAATTCGTCGCGATTGCCCACAAATTTAATTGTAAATATTGCTGATTCGGAAAACAGCTTGCGCAGTAAAGTTGGCTGCAAGTAGTCCGTCGATAAGCTGATAGCCGAAAGGCTTGGGCATCGATCGATCGTTTCAATTACTTCTTGAGCACGAATATTTGGTACTCGAACAAGCGATAGCCAACGAAGTTCGTCATACCGTCTTGTCGAGTCCGTGAATATGCTTTCGATGTTCGTATCGTAAAACTCCATGCGGAAAAAACGGTTACTTGTAAGCAACTCATTCCAGGAATCGGTTGAAAAATCGACATCATAAATTTCTAAAGCCGAGCAATTTCTGAAATCAATGCATTTCAAAAGCCAGTCCAAACTTGGCCTGCGCAATTCTATGTGCGTTGCTAATTTCGTTTCAATGATTCGGCGAATCGTGGCCAGTCCAGGGCGCATCCTCTTCTTGGGAAATCGCTGATCTGCCGCTGGTTCAGCATCATCATCCTGTACGTGGAAAGTGAACTCCCTGACTTCCTGAAGAAACCAGTCTGGGTAATCACCGCGAACAAGTTCCTTCGAAGTGCCTGTGAAAACTCCCCAAGGTTCTATGCCATTGATCGCAACACGCCAAGCGAGACAGCGTGGTACAAACTCCTTCGGCGCGACTTCCCACCAATTCCAGAAGCCGATCGGTTTAACTTTTTCTAGTCTCTTGCCCGATGCCACTCGAAACTGAGCCCGATAGTTGGATTTCTGAATCGCGGTGAACGGGAACATGATAACGATTGCCACCCCCGTCACGATAATAAAAAGCGTACCGATCCGGCCCCGACCGCGCAGAATAA
>JANMNK010001024.1:0-6695 GCA_031373875.1 Pirellulaceae bacterium
TACGTCGATGCCGTGGACTTTGCTCCGTAGTTGTTCTGGATGCGGCGCGAAATCCATGGCGACGTTGAGATCGACGTAGTGTTCGTTGACGAGGCGCGTCAAACTGTCGGTAAAGGAATGCATGCCGTCATGGGTTGAGTCGGCGATGATGGCGTGAAGGTCTTCTTCGTGGCCTTCGCGAATTCGTTCACTCACGGAAGGCGACGACAGTAGTACTTCGGTGGCCGGAACGACTTTGACGCCCTCTTTTGAACTTGGCAATAGCCGTTGAGCCATCACCGCGCGAAGGCCGTTGGCCAAGCACGAGCGAATGAACGTGTGCTCTTCGGTGGGAAAGAACTCAAGGATACGAGAAAAGCTTTGCACGGTGTCGGCAGTATGCAAAGTGACAAACACGAGGTGTCCCGTTTCCGCCGCCATCAAACCGGCAAGCAACGTTTCCTTGTCGCGCATTTCTCCGATGACAATAACATCCCGATCTTGCATTCAATTTACGATGACTATCTTCGTTGGGCCAGTCAGAGTACACAAAGTCATTACGAGTTCGATTGCATAGCGAAAGAAGCAAGGTCCAAGGCCTCCCATTCCCCGCACCCCGTACTATCAACAAAGAATGCAATACCAACAAAACGATCGTGAGGCCCTGCCTCCAAAAGTCGACCTCCAGTGATAATCTTCACCAATGGTTTTTTTGAAAAGATTGTCGACATCCTACCCTCATTGCCACCTCGTAACCGAATGCACCCGGAAGACTGTAAGAAATCTGTGTATTCTTTAGGATAGATTGCGGCCTCCCTGCACAGAAGTCGAAACTAGCTGTGCGACTACGGGAATTGGCACACCATTTTCCTCGTTTTTGATTTGGAATCGTGTCCATGTTGCAAGTGAAGCCAACATTATTCAACATCACGAGTCGGCACTTTGCGAATTGAGGTTTGACGACAATTTCAGGATTTTCATGCAGTTACTGATTTAATCGACGCGGTGGATCTTGTAAGTTGATATCAATGAGATCACAGAACGTTAGATCGACAAGGATATAGGTAGCATAGAAAACAAAGTTGTATTTCGAAATCTCAATAGCTCTTTCTTGGAGGATACCGAGATGGCCACTGCTTGGTTTACCGAAATCCGATTTAGGCGCAACAACTTATTAAAGCGACTACAAAAACGCCCTCCAAATCTGAGGCGTCGTCTGCACTTCATGTCGCTTGAAGATCGCTGCATGCTAGCCTCTGCTCCCACTTACTTCGAGCTTGACTCATCGAGTGATTCAGGTGTTAGTTCGTCAGATTACATTACCTTAGTCACATCGCTGACTGTCTTGACTACTTCCGCTCCCGGAGATCAAGTCGAATTTTTCAAGAGAGGCCAGACTACTGCCCTGGGACAACTGATTGCGACGGGCGAGATAGACGCTTTTGTCTTGCCGACACTTTCTACCGGCCGACATGAACTTGAAGCTTATGTGGTCGACAGCAGCGGAAACCGATCCCCTGCAGCGACCATGACTGTCACTATTGACGATTTCGTCGCGTCGCCTACAGGACTTGGATTGAAAGCGAACTACGATAGCGGAATATCGAATGATGATCGAGTAACACATGGCCTTTTGCCTCAACCATTGCTTGATGGTTCACCTATTGTTGTTGTCGCGGGCGAGGTTGTAGAGGCAGGAACAATAACTGTATGGATCGATAACAACGATAATTTCTTACTAGACTCTGAAGAGCATTCACGCACATCTTTGATTTCCAGTACCGTATTTGACTCAAGCCTTGTTGTTCCGTCAAACGGAGACTTTTCAATCTGTGCTTTTCAAACGGACATAGCGGGAAACGTCAGTGAGGTCGCCTCGGGCCTTTATATCACCTTCGACAGCTCCATCGAGGCGATCACAAACCTTGACTTAGATGACGCGGACGACGATGGTGAGATTCCAAACGATAATGTAACGAGCCAGCACACCGGTCTCACTATCAGTGGGAATGGAGAGACTGGTGCGGTCGTCAATCTGTATGATGACTTGAATCAAGACGGCACTGCAAACTCAAACGAGTTCCTTGCAAGCGGAATTATCACGAATGGAACATTCGCTATTGATATTCGTTTAACTTCCGGTTCCCATACTATTCGCGCACGCGTTACGGATTTGGCAGGCAATATAGACGTAGGGCAATCATCTCTATTATTGGTTATTGAACGTGAACCTGAAACGTCCAGTACTCCGCCCACACTAAGTAACCTAACCGGCATGGCCAATTATCAATTGGTTACGAATCCACGGTTTCCAATGCGTGCGCCCATCGTTATTGAACCGATGGTAGTAATTGAGGATATTGATAGTCCGAGCTTTGATGGAGGAACTCTCGTTATTGCAATTGAGTTAAACTCGGTATCGACGGATCGGCTCAGCATTGTAAGCGCATTCGGGGTAAATATGGACGGCGCAGCTGTTTCTTACAATGGTTTTCAAATCGGAACTGCGTCTGGAGGCAATGGATTAGATCCGCTGGTCATATCTTTCAATTCACTTGCGACTTTGGCAGGCGTTCAATCGGTAATCCGGAACGTTGCCTATTCAAACGTTTGGCACGCCCCCTCGGTAGCCCCCCGCGATGTGAGCATTTACCTTTCCGATGGTAAAGGTGGACTCAGTGCAGTTGCTCGATCGACCGTGACTGTAGTCGAATATACTCCGCAAAGATCACTGACGGAAATCCTTCAAACCTATAATGGTATGATTCCAGTCTCTTATACTCCTCCAATTGATCGATGGACCAATTTGCCGGTCACCTCCGGCATTCTTAGGAATGGAGGAGAACTGCGAGTTGTTATGTTAGGCGACAGCATCGTTGATGATACCAGTCGGTCAAGTTGGGATGTTTTAGTGCAGAATACCTATGCCAACATCGAGATCAAAAAATTCACGAGCATTCGAGGTAACACTGGTTGTTGGTGGTACGAGCAGGATGATCGAATTGCGGAGTACGTATTGGCTATGCAACCCAATTTGGTGATTATCGGCGGCATAAGTCAACGGGGTGACATTGAAGCAATAACCAGTGCTATTCGGCAAATTCGATCGAGTTCGACGGCCGATATCCTGCTGATGACTGGTCCTTTTGGCAGAAACGTGGATCCTCGGAATGAATCTGTATGGTCGGCCATCTCCAACCCTGCGCCCGACTCCTACGAAGTGATGCTTGAGCAGTTGGCCGAGCAAGAAAATTGCGAGTTTCTGGATGTACGTCGCGCATGGGCCGAATATATCCGATACGTAGACCAACCTTACGAGCAATTTTACCGAGACGAAGTTCATGCGAATGAGCAAGGTGAACAGACACTGGCTCGTATTCTTACTTCCTACTTCGCGGACCCATTGTACAACTCCGTCCCAAACCTAGAAGCGAGTGCAAATTCGGTTTTCTTTATGGAGGGAGATAACGCAACGCCATTTTCAAGTGACTTCTCTTTTCACCCTAACGGAATCACGTCTTTCGACGGAGTACGACTTACTGCAGGTATTTTTGGTGCTTTGAGTGAAGATTTTCTGGCGATACAAAACCAAGGTTCTGGATTGAATGCAATTGAAGTCTTAGCAGGTCATTTATATTACGCGGGGACCGCCATTGGAGTAATCGAAGGGGGGGGCGGCAAAACTCCATTATCAATCACTTTTAATGCTGCCGCGACGGAGGCTTCGCTACAGGATGTTCTTCGAGCACTTACCTTTGAACATCAATCGGACAACCCCACGAACTTCGGAACAAGCTCAACAAGGTCGATCTATGTGCGCGTATCCAATGGTCATGGTTTGGCGAGCGAGATCGTGATTAAGTCGATTCAAATTATAGTAGTCAACGATGCGCCCTCAATAACTGGGCTAAGCGCCAGCCTCAGCTATACCGAAAACTCGTCTCCGATCCTGATTGCGTCGAATAGCGTGGTTACGGACGTCGACAATTTGAATTTTGAATTCGGCAGCCTAGCGATTGGATTCGCAAACAACGTGCACGCAGGCGATGTTCTTAGAATTCGGGATCAAGGACCAGGAATAAACTTGGTCGATGTAGTTGGAAACGAACTGTACTTCAACGGAATGTTAATTGGAATCGCTAGTGGGGGATTGGGTGAAGCCTTGCACGTCGTATTCACGGCCAATGCTTCCCCATTCGTTGCACAAACTGTTCTTCGGAACATATTGTATGAAAACCTCTCAGACAATCCCACCAATTTCGGAAACTTGCCTTCCCGAAAGCTCGATTACGTCCTAACCAATGACAACATCAGCTTCGCATTTAATCAAAATCTCAAAATTAACGCCGTTCATGATGTTAGGCTTGTTAAAGACACCCTTGGAAACCTGCTTTTACTCGATGCTCCAGGTCAAGTTAGAAATACCGTTACCATCTCGTCCGACGTTGCGAACGGTCGGCTTGTATTTACAAACACGGCTGACACGATCGGGTCGATTATCAGCGGTACCACCGGCGTAGGCACGGGTACTGTAACAGTACCTTTTAGTTCGTTTTCTGGCACAACGGTAATCGTCAAGGGTTTTGGTGGCGATGACAGAGTGATTTCAGACCATTCACTCGGCTCGTTTTCATATTCACTTTTCTTGGAAGGTGGGGACGGAGACGATTACCTACTTGGAGCAAATGGAAATGACAAGTTGATCGGTGGGGCTGGCAATGATTGGATGAATGGGGGTTCGGGAGACGACATATATCTGTTCGATGCCGACACAAATTTGGGAAACGATGTACTAGAAGAAAACGATGGCGGTATCGACGAACTTAACTTTGCAACTACCACGAGTCTGGGAGTTAATATCGATCTTTCAAACCCCGAGCCTTCACAGTTGATCAACTCAAACCTGATGCTTACACTTGGTTCCCCCAATACGTTTGAGAACGTAAGAGGCAGTTCAATGAGCGATACAATTAAAGGAAACTCGCTCTCAAACCTATTTATAGGTGGGCCGGGCGATGATAAATACTTGTTCGATTGTGATCTCTTTGAAGGAAGTGACATCATCAATGAAAGTGGTGGGGGAGTAGATACTCTCGATTTTAGCGCAACATCTGATGTCGCAATTTCCGTCAGTCTACAGAAAGCTATTGCTCAAATCGTAAATTCAGCCCTGACACTTACGATCTTGTCTAGCAGTCATTTTGAAAATGTCATTGGTGGCTTACGAGGAGACGGTCTCGTGGGCAACTCTCTCGTGAATCGACTTGAGGGATTGGCCGGAGATGACTCATTGACCGGAGGTGGTGGAAACGATTTGTTGATCGGAGGATCAGGAAATGATATTTACTGGTTTCAGGCGGACAGCAATCTCGGAAGTGATACCCTTGATGAAGGAGGCGGAGGGGTCGACACGCTGAACTATTCCTCGACTGTTAGTGAAGGAGTAGTGATCGATCTATCGAATCCCAATCCCCAATTTGTAAATTCCAAACTTACAATTAAATTGTCTACTCCAGAAGATTTTGAGAACATCACTGGTTCCGCCCGGATCGATCATTTGACGGGAAATGCGCTAAACAACGTAATTTTCGGAGGGCCCGGTGATGATCAATTATTTGGCGGCGGCGGTCGCGACTTACTCGTCGGCGGCAGTGGATCAGATTTCATTCATGGGGGAGATGGCGAAGATATTCTAATCCCGGGAACTCTCCTCTATTTTAATGAATCTAATAAATCCTTCAACGCTTTGGCCATTGACGGCATTATGTCCGAGTGGACACGTACCGACAACAACTCTGAATATGCACAGCGTATCGCTAAACTACGAAATGGTGGCGGACTAAATCGTTACTTCAAGATTAACGGTAGCACCCTATCTACGGACGGAGTAGCAGAAGACAGAATGATAGGGGAGTCCGGACTTGATTGGTTCTGGAAATTCTCGGACGATGTAATCGACGACTTGGGCGTTGGTGGACCTGAGGTTGTGAATTAATGGGAGCGATGAATGTCAAGTATCACGTTTCGTCGTAGTTCTTCCAGTTAGGCTGGCAATTGACGATTGAATTCTTAAAAATGCTTCTGTTTTTGGCGAGAAAGAATTGCTTTGAACGGCAGAAATTCAAATAGCTTTTGTCGTTCTATTTTTTACGAAGAAATTCTGAATACAGATTTCAATAGAAACAGGCACTATGTTCATCTAAATGATGCAGACAGTAGACACCAAATGAGGTCCAACCGAAAATCTCTTCGGTCGTAGCCCACAAAAGCGAATGAACGAAAAAAGAATCTATCGACCGATGCGGGAGATGAGGCCGTCGGCTTTTACGTCGATGCCGTGGACTTTGCTCCGTAGTTGTTCTGGATGCGGCGCGAAATCCATGGCGACGTTGAGATCGACGTAGTGTTCGTTGACGAGGCGCGTTAAACTGTCGGTAAAGGAATGCATGCCGTCGTGGGTTGAGTCGGCGATGATGGCGTGAAGGTCTTCTTCGTGGCCTTCGCGAATTCGCTCACTGACTGCGGGCGATGATAGTAGTACTTCGGTGGCCGGAACGACTTTGACACCCTCTTTTGAACTGGGCAATAGCCGTTGAGCCATCACCGCGCGTAGGCCGTTGGCCAAGGACGAGCGAATAAACGTGTGCTCTTCGGTGGGAAAGACTCAAGGATACGAGAAAAGCTTTGCACGGTGTCGGCAGTATGCAAAGTGACAA
>JANMNK010001046.1:0-6156 GCA_031373875.1 Pirellulaceae bacterium
CCCTTTGCCCGCAGAAGAGTCCATCAAACATTACATCACGCCCGTTGAATTCGCGCCGCAATTATGGGCCAGCGAACCAGATCTGCAAGGCAAACCGATCGCTATGAACTGGGACGATCGCGGTCGATTATGGATTTGCGAAACGGTCGACTACCCCAACGAACTTCAGCCTCCAGGAAAAGGTCGCGACAAAATTCGTATTTGCGAAGATACCAATGGCGATGGGAAAGCAGACAAGTTCACTGTCTTTGCAGAGCAACTGAGCGTGCCGACTACCTTGGTACATTATCGTGGCGGTGTAATCGTTCAAGATGGTCAAACGACTATCTATCTCAAGGATATCGACGGCGATGATCGTGCCGACTTTCGGCAAGAGCTGATCACAGGTTGGGCAATTGGTGACACCCACGGCGGCGTTAGCAACTTTCAATACGGCATGGACAACTGGATTTGGGGGATGCAGGGCTACAACGATTCGCATCCAGTAATCAACGGCAAGGAACAGCAGGGCTTTCGTCAAGGATTTTGGCGTTTCCGAGTGGAGCCTGGTATTGCGGATGACACTGCGCCCGTAAAGGCTGTTGCCAAATCGAAACTGCCTGCAGCGAAATCGCTTGAACCGCACACCATTCGTGTTAAGGAGTTGGAATACGTCCGCGCGACGAATAACAACACGTGGGGACTTGGATTCAGCGAAGAGGGATTGGTATTTGGTTCAACGGCTAACGGCAATCCAAGCAACTTCATGCCAATAGCCAATCGTTATTACGAGCAAGTCAAGGGTTGGGCTCCGCAAACTTTGCAAATGATTTCCGATACGTACAAGTTCGATGCGGCCACAGACAAAGTTCGCCAAGTGGACTGGCATGGCGGCTATACGGCTGGCGCTGGTCATGCTCTTTATACCGGACGCAAATATCCAAAAGCGTGGTGGAATCGAACGGCTTTTGTTTGTGAACCCACCGGGCATATCGTCGGAGCTTTCGTTCTCAGTCGCGATGGCGCGGGATACCGCAGCACCAGTCCGTTCAACTTGCTAGCCAGCGACGATGAATGGGCTGCGCCGATCATGGCCGAAGTAGGCCCGGACGGGAATGTCTGGGTTAGCGATTGGTATAACTACATCGTGCAACACAACCCCACGCCTCACGGTTTCAAAACAGGCAAAGGAGCTGCTTACGAAAGCGACCTTCGCGACAAGACCCACGGTCGTATCTATCGTGTCGAATACCAAGGCCAAAGCGAACCCCTCAGCGAAGCGGCTTCCAAAGCAGAAGCCATTACCAAGAAAGGGCTCAAAGACGCTTCGCCACAACAACTCGTTCAAGTCCTTTCTAGCCCAACGATGCGATGGCGACTGGTTGCTCAGCGTTTGCTGATCGAGAAGAACGCGACGGACAAAGCGACCGTGGATGCCCTATGCAAACTCGTGGCCGATGAGTCGTTCGATAGCATCGGATTGAACACAGCAGCCATTCACGCCTTGTGGACCTTGGGCGGACTAAATCAAATTGATCCGAAAATTCAATCCGCTTGGGTCGCTGCGACCAAGGCTCTCAAGCACAAGAGTGCAGGTGTTCGCCGCGCCGCTATTGAAGTCCTACCCGCGACAGACGCAGGTTGTGGTATGGTTGCGAGCGCCGGCCTCCTTAGTGATTCAGATCCGCAAGTTCGTTTGGCGGCTCTGCTAAAAATGGCGGATGGTTCTGGTCATGTTGCGAATGCTGATTCAACATTGGCCGACATTGTATCGGTTTCCCAAAACGATCGTTGGCTGCTGGACGCTTGGGTCAGCGCAACTGCCAAGAGAGCCGATCGAGTTCTTGCGATCGTCCTCGCGGATACTCAGCCTTTGGCGGAAAATCTGCTGGAACACGTCAGTATCGTGGCAGAGCATTTTTCTCGCTCACAGCCTACTGCAGATCAAATGAAAGCGCTCTTTGCTGCGATGGAAAAAGGATCGACAGACCGCGCGCAATCTGCGCTAAGCGGACTATCCCGCGGCTGGCCGAGCGACTACGAAGTTCAAGTAGACGATGCGACTGGAAAATCGATGATTTCAATCTTGGAAAAACTGCCTGTCGGTGGCAAGAGTGAGATGATCCAATTGGCGGCTCGTTTGGGCGCGGCCTCCATGAAAGAACAAATCCGAAAAATCTCCGAGCAATTGCTCTCTGTGGCCACCAGCGATGAAACAACTCCAGAAAATCGAATCGAAGCGGCCAAGCAACTCGTTGCCATGCAACCGTTGGACGATAGCGTTGTGGATTCGCTCCTTGAGGGCATTAACCCACAAACACCTCCCAACGTTGTTTTCGGATTCCTCGATTCCTTGATCAGTAGCAAATCCTCTCGCGTCGGTCCTGCGGTAATTGAAATCGTTTCCTTGCTTACTCCGGACGCTCAAGGAAACGCTTTCCGTGTCCTCCTTGCCCGACCAGAAACCACCATGCAATTGCTCGATTCGATCAAGGAAGGCAAATTGCAAATTAGCGATTTACGGTTGGACCAACGTCAAGCGCTGCGCGATCATCCCGATGTCAAAGTACGCGAAGCGGCAATGGCCATCATGGCTTCGGGCGGAGGTGTTCCCAACGCCGATCGCGCTAAAGTCGTGGAAGACTGGATGGAAATAACCAAGCTTTCGGGTTCCGCATCTCGCGGGAAAGAGTTGTACAAGAAACATTGCTCGCTGTGTCATCTACACAACGGCGAAGGAGTGAATATCGGTCCCGACCTGAGCGGGATGGCCGTTCATCCGAAAAGCGAATTGCTGATGAACATCCTTGACCCAAGCCGGAGCGTCGAAGGCAATTTCCGCACTTACACTGTGTTGACTTCGGACGGCGTGGTCAAGACAGGCATGTTGGCTGGTGAGTCGCGTACGTCGATCGAACTAATCAATACGCAAGGTAAACGCGAAACCGTTTTGCGTGAAGATATCGAAAGCATGAAGGCATCAAACAAGTCACTCATGCCAGAAGGTTTTGAAAGCCAAATGAGCCGTGACGAGGCAACAGACCTGCTAGAGTTCTTGGCATCTAAGGGCAAGTATGTGCCCTTGCCGCTCGGCAAAGTTGCGTCGGCCGTGAGCACAAAGGGTTTGTTCTCCACTTCCGATGACGGCCCGGACCGAATGATCTTCACTGATTGGAGTCCCAAAACTTTCGAGGGGATTCCCTTTGTTTTGGTCGATCCACAAGGTGACCGGGTCCCTAACATCATCTTGCTTAACGGTCCCAACGGACCATTGCCACCCAAGATGCCCAAAAATGTAAACGTCGTCTGCAATGCTCCGGCGGCAGCGATTCACTTTTTGAGTGGCGTCAGCGGCTGGGGATTTCCGTACAGCAACGAAAAGTCTGTTTCGATGATCGTGCGGCTTCACTATGCAGACGGCGAGACGGAAGATCATCCTTTACGAAACGGCGAGCAGTTTGCTGACTACATTCGACGCGTGGATGTATCGGGTTCTAAATTTGCATACAACTTGCAAGGCCAGCAAATTCGATACTTGAAAGTCGAGCCCAAGCGTCGAGAGGCTCTCAAAGAAATTGAACTGGTCAAAGGGCCCGATTCGACTGCGCCGATCGTTATGGCAATTACGCTTGAATCCCCTTAATCGCATGCCGACGGGCCGATCATCGCATCGGTGCGGGACGTCCAAACAAGAATCCTTGAGCTGTCACGAATCCCATTTCGCGGCAGACCTTGGCTTCGGCGGGGGTTTCGATACCCTCGGCCAAAGGTTCGACGCCAAGCTCCAAAACCATGGCAACTAACGACTGAAGGACCCTTTGCCGTTCTGACGTTGCCGTATCGATGTTGTGAAGTAGCGACATATCAAATTTGAGAATGTCGGGCGGCGATTCGCCGAGTTCAGCCAGCCGACCTTGCCCCGCTCCGAAGTCATCGTAAGCGATTCGAATGTTCAAGTCTCGAATCTGTTTTGTCAATTCACCAACAGCATGTGGGCTGCTTACGGCGGATTCGTGTATTTCTAAGACCAGAGGGATTTCGGGACTGAGTTGACGAATTTGAACCATCGATTCGACCAGCGTTCCGGAATTCAACTCTAAAGGATGCGTATTAACAAATAGACACGGCCGACCGGGAAGTGTCAGACCCTTGAGGACGCCTTCCCAACGCAGCATATGACTCAACTCGACTTCGAGGCTGAGTTTGGAAGCTGCATCGAACATGGCGTCGGGGTTTTCAAGTCCGAATAGTCGACTGCGAGCGAGAATTTCGTAGCCTTTGCATTCCATCGTTTTCAAATCGATGATCGGCTGAAAGAACGGCGTCACCAAACGATCTTGAAGGAGCCGGTCGAACTGCACTAGTGCCAACGCTCGATCGCAAACATTTTCGGCAACGGTTTGCGAAGCATCGGTGGATTGATTGCGACGCACGCGAAAAGCGACATCGGCAAATTGGATCAATGTGTCTTCGCTGAGTACTGTAGGAAGCGTGACGCGTTGCCCGTTGACAAACGTTCCGTTCGTGCTGCCACGATCGACGAGAACCAGACTTCCATTTTGAAGCATGAGGTCTGCATGATGCCCGGAAACTGTTCTAGCACCCAATTGCAATGCGCATCCAGGTTTACGGCCGATGGAGAATGGAATTGCATCGATCGCAATCATTTCACTATTGGCTACTTGCGTATTGCCAATGGCGGCTAAGAACCAGCCAGATTTCGTTCGTACGTGAACGTCAGGCGGGTTTTCATTCGAGTCTGGGGTTTTTAAGTCTGCGTTCATAAAGCCCGACATGGATTGTGGCCGACCAATTTATGCAAAGTACATCGACGTTCGAAAAGTTATTGTCCAATTCGACCACCTTTCGAAATTAGGTTACGGAAACACCCAAGGCGCGCTAGATCGATAATTTTTGTCAGTTTCGCGTTCTTCCATCTCTAAAGCGTCTAAACGACAAGGATGGGGATGTAGTGATCGGATGGAAGGTAGCGATATTATCGTGCCTACATACGATTTTTACGGCCATCAAGTCAGTTGATTTCATCCAAACTCTCTACCGTATCCAAGGTTTGAGCGATGCATTTCGTCCTGCCGTCAGCTCGAAAACCTCTCTGCTCTTCACAAATTTAAAAAGAGATCCATTTATGGGTCAAAACACAGCAAACTCGGAATCGTTAAAAAGCCTTGGGCGACTACGTCATGCGGCGCTCAGCGAGGATGCCTATTGCCCGCCTGAGCCCAGATCGCTCGAGGAAATTGGGATTGCCGAATCGCTACTTGAAACCATTTGCACGCAGATTCTTCTTGGCGTTGGCACGCTGAGCGGAAGAAAAATTTCCGAACGGATGGGATTACCGTTTGGGCTGACAGACCAGTTGCTTGCCCAATTGCGAGTTCGGCAAGTTGTCGCGCACGCTCGACCAGCGCCTTTCGGTGACTATTACTACAGCCTGACAGAAGCGGGCCAAAAGCGGGCGATGAATTTGCAGCAATCCGTTTCCTACGTCGGTCCCGTCCCCGTCACACTGGCGGAGTACGTTTTGAGTGTCGAAGCCCAATCGAGCAACTTCGATCCAGTCGACCGAAAACAACTCATGGCTGCATTACAGCAAATCACGTACGATCCAACTTGGTTGGATTTTCTTGGACCGGCCATCAATAGCAATGCAGGTATTTTCCTATATGGACCACCGGGCAACGGGAAAACGACTCTAGCCAAATGCTTGACTGCGTGTCGCGGAAACGAAATTTGGGTTCCGCATGCGATTGTAGACGATGGCTGCATCATCAAGATTTTTGACACGGCTTACCATATTCCAGCTGATTCTGGAGAAAACTCTTCTGCGGAAATGCATGCCGTCGATCGCCGATGGATTCGTATTCGCCGTCCTACTGTTGTCGTCGGTGGAGAACTGACGATGGAAAGCCTCGAGATTCGCCATGACCCTCGAAGCAACGTTTGCGAAGCGCCGCTGCAAGTCAAAAGCAATTGCGGATGCTTGCTGATTGACGACTTCGGGCGACAGCGTGTTGCTCCCGCGGAGTTGCTTAATCGCTGGATTATTCCGCTCGAGAATCGAATCGACTACTTGAGTCTTCCTAACGGTAAAAAGATTCAAGTTCCCTTTGAGCAAAGTATTTTGTTCTCGACGAACTTGCAACCTGAATCGCTTGT
>JANMNK010001057.1:0-3232 GCA_031373875.1 Pirellulaceae bacterium
AGTTAGCTTCGGTTCTTCAAAACGGTCACCGCGAACTGGCATTCTTTTCAGATGTGCTTGAAAAGGTTGGCAGACACAAACTGACCGATTTGTTTTCCGGCTGCCAGTCCCGCAGCGTTATCAAATTGAAAATGAATCCCGCCGTAAATTCGGCTCTGGCCAGCTTCTGCGGCTGCTTGTTCAAAACTTTCAAAGTGGCGAGTGACAACTTGGGATTCCGCCAGTGGTCGTTGATTCAATCCCGAATGCGAATCCGAATCGCTGGAAAACGCATAATTTGTACCGAAGGTCGCGCTTAGCACTGTAGATGCCGCACCGCTGAAAGTGCTGTGGCCCGACGTGTACGTTGGGAATGGCGGAGTTTTAATAAGTGGTAGCCAAGTTCCGTCGGGCGAAGTTTGAGAATTGCCATCCAATGAAGCCTTTTGAATTGCATCGATTGGTCTCCATAGACTGAATGCATATTTAGCGTCCCAAGATGCAATGCCTGCGTCAGCCATTGCAATGTTCAAAAGCGCCATCAGTCGGGCACTTTCGATCAAGCTTAAGTTTTCCTTTGTTGCAGCGTCGCTAGCGATCCGGTTCCAATGTCCGGCTGGAGTTGCAGTTCCGCCGCCATCGGCCCAATATAATGCGATTTCAGTTTGCTCGTCTGAACGTTGAGAACCAGTCAATCCTCCGTATCGCTGCACTTCCTCAAAGGCCTCCGCATACTCGACGCTAGATAATTCAGGAGGGTCAGATGGACGAAATGCATTTCCGGATGCAATTGCAAACGGCTTGACATTGGGCCATTGAGGCAACATCGGTGGTAGGCCATCAGGTTGGGTTCGGTTCCAATCCCCTGGATCCGTGCCAGGTGTGTAAATTACACTAACAGTTGCCCCATCATTCACTCGCAACTCGAGAATGCTATCGGCCACTTGCTGACCAATTTGAATACCAGCTTGCTTTGCTGTGTCGTCCGCAACGATACTAAGGGATTCTTCTAAGGTTGCATCCCAAACGGATATTTCGTCTGTGTCTGTGTATAGCGTCGATGCAACGCGATATGCGGCCGTTGCCGCAGCGGCAATAGCGGATACGTCAGCATTGGTTGACATAAGAGTAGTATAACTTTCGTATTCGCCGATGACAGTGTTGACCGCATCAAAAATGGCTGCGTGGATCATGGCGAGATTGCGAGCAACCATAGGTGGTTGAGACGGAACGATTCGACCTTGGTAGGGGTCGTTGCAAACGCCGGTCCAATCGCGAATCACATTCAGTGCAGCTGCATTCCAATCCGCAATTTGGTCGCCGCGCCGAATCTCGAGCAGACTTGTCACGCTTCGGCCAAGTTCATCGCGAGCTTGAATTGTCAATCGATTCGTTCCAGAACCGAGCGATGCGTCGAAAGTGAAGTTACCCTCGCCGTCAGCTTGCGAAAAAAACTCTTCAGGCGAATTAGGAGCCGTGTCCTTTTTGAGTTCGATCATAATTCTTGAATTTGGACCAGCTTCACCGCGCAATGTAACTTGATCTCGTATTACAACTCCATTGCTATTTGGATCGGAATCGGGTGAGAGGCCGAATGCAATGTTGGCATCGGGTAGAGCTCGATTAAGAACGTTAATTACCAACAGTGCATCGCGAGGAGTCAGTCGGTTATCGTCGGTTACATCCAGTTTTCGCTGTGTTGTCGACGCTGTACCCTCTTGCAACAAGGCTCGAATACCTTCAGAGTTTAGGGAGCCAATAACTACCAAGGCGTCCCTTGGGGTCACCAATCCTGACTCGTCTACATCACATGGAAGGTCTGTATTATGCCAGTTCCCGGTTAGTAACAATCGGGTCTCCAACGATTCTATTACCGTGCTGCGTTGGTAAAAGTAGCGATTTCGTTTAGTCATAAATCACGTTAACCAAGTCACTTCCAGGGAGAAGGCCCCGCTTAGGATCGCATTCTACAAATCATAATTGCCAAAAGTCGAAATTACCTTCAGTAAGTTTTTTTAATTGCCCTTTGGCTTCACTTTCTAATCCATTCTTTATGCGTTCTCTCGAATCCAATTGATGTTTTGAAGTATCGATATTTTTGAGGACTACCTAAGTTCTGGTAGCGTCGTTACTCAGTGTTGCTGAAAGCCAGCCAGCGCACAACTTTTTCATACACGGCATCGGTGTCTGCCGAGCCGCCGCTGTCCGTCAGCCATTCTCTCTTTCTGCATTTCTAGTTGCACTAAATCCACCGCTTGAATCGGAATGTTGCGTTTCGAAAATCGTTTGCGACACAGAACTTGGTGGACACCTGAAGTCGTATCGAAGAGTCGCGTAATGTCGCGCAATCTACGACATGTAGAGCAATTTGGATCGCGTTGTCGTGCGCCAATATTGATTCTTGCTTCTATCTTTTCGCGAATTAGCGACTCTGATTTGTGGTTGATCCAAAATTCGGGATCGCCTCGTTTCCATTGGTGTCAAAAAACCCTTTGATCGTCCGAACAAAGGGTGTGGCAAAGTATTTGTACCGCGCGCCAGTTAACGTAGTACGCCTCGGACGACGGGAATCGTCCAAACAAATTGTCGGGGTTCGCGTTCCGCATTTTCCTCGAATGGAGCGCGGACCGATTGCCATTCTACAGCGGGTGCCACATCGAGAAAGTAATGGAAAAATAGAAATCAGCGATTCCGCACCTAACGAACCGAAAAAAACCTCGAATCCTCAGTCGATGTTGATATTTTAATTCGTTTTCTGCGAGGAATCGATAATTTTTCCAAAACAGTAGGATCGTGCTTGTAATATTGGACAGTACCCGAACCATAAAAACACCGCGAGATTTTATTATTCGAATGCGTTGGCGGGTAAGCTTTCGCCTGATATTGTGGAAGTGAGCAACAAGCCTATCGGAATTCCGTGTAGCCGAAAAAACTAGCTGTACGATTTCAAAACATAATTGCTTAAAGGAAGAACAATTGTTCCGGCACCTTCGAGTCAACTACCCCCGATTCAAACCAGGAATTCTTCGATCTACCCACAAGCGTTCAAAACGCTCTCGCATGCGACTCCTTTTGCATGAGCAATTAGAAGATCGCCGGTTAATGAACGCCGATTGGCGCAATCCCGTCAACGCTGTCGACATTAACGGTGATGGACACGTTGCTCCGTTGGATGCTTTGCTCGTCATCAATGAAATGAACGCCAATGGCATTCATGACCTGCCAAACGCAAAAGATCCTGCAAAATCGTATT
>JANMNK010001077.1:0-3163 GCA_031373875.1 Pirellulaceae bacterium
CTATTCGTCGACGGAAAAATTGCCGGTGATCAAGCTACCGAAAGCGCGAATCGGCCAAGCGTTCCCGGACAACTTGCCATCGGTCGATTAGTCGAAGGCGGTTTATCGTGCTCAGGCGTCATCTATTCGGCTCGCATTTCCAAAGGCGCCATCGATCCTAACGAAAAGTATGTCGGACTACCAAAGGCCGCGCATGAAGTGACTCGCTGGGAATTCGCAGCAACAGATCCTACCGACGAAGTCGCGTTGACGGGCAATGCTACGAATCAGCTTGGCAGCGCAAGCAATCCGGTAGGAGTTGCAAAGTTGGCGGCTACCGAAATCCCCAAAGCGTTTGAATCCAGTTTCGTACAGACCTTAATCGATCAAGCGAGCGCGTCAGGCCATGCGGATCGCGGCGTGAATGTTTTTGCTTCCGCCAAGTTGGCTTGTCTATCTTGCCACAAAGTGGGCAAGTACGGCGGCAGCGTTGGTCCGGACTTGACCACAATCGGCAAGCAGCGGACAGCTCAAGAAATCGCGGCGTCGATTCTCTGGCCTAACCATTTGGTCGAAGAAAAGTATCGGGTCCTGCAATTACTAACGACCGACGGCGAGTTAGTTCGCGGGTTCAAGATCAGACAAGACGATCAAGGCGTCGTTGTTCGCGATCCCGCCAGCGGCAATGAGCGAACGATCGAAGCCGCCGATATCGAAATGGCACAGGACGCGCCGTCCGTTATGCCCGAAGGCTTGGCGGCAGCCATGAGCGATCAACAGCGACAAGACATTCTGATTTTCCTGACGGACCTCGGCCATCACAATAAGTTGCGGTTGGCCATTGCCGAATCCGTGCTTGAACATGCTCAGTCCCATGATCCGGCGGCGTTTGAATTCGAACGCGGTCCGCTGGACGTCGCAGCTTGGCCCAATTGGGAATCGCACGTCAATCGAGATCGGTTATACGATTTTTATAGCAAGCAAGCAGCGTACTTTCGACGACTTGAAAATCCACCCAATCTATTGGAAAGGAATCCTGGTCTCGACGGTGGCAAGTACGGTCATTGGGGCAACCAAAACGAACAAACCTGGGCCAGTTCAACTTGGAACGAAACGATCCTGAGCAGCGTCCAGTGCGGCGTATATCACGGCCCCGATAACACCGTCGTGCCCCGTGCCGTGTGTGTTACTATTGGCGACCAAGGCAACATGCATGCTTGCTTCAATCCGGAAACGCTGACGTACGATGCGTTGTGGAGTGGCGGGTTTCTTAAATTTTCGTCGGTGCGTCACGGCTTTATGGACGGGTTGCTGGTCAAAGGCGATTTGATGCCCAAGCCCGAAGGTGCCAAGCCGTCAAAGGAGTTCAAGTACCACGGCTTTTATCGCCATGGCAACCGCGTGATCTTTGCATACCGCATCGGCGACACCGAATTTCTCGATTCTCCCTGGGTTGAAAATGGACAGTTCGTCCGCCAAGTTGCACCGCGCGATCGACACCCGCTTCGTAAACTTGTTTTTGGCGGCGCACGTCATTGGCCAGAGACGATCGAGACGGCAGTTCGATTGGGCGATCAGCATCCTTATGCAACCGACACGATGGAGCTGCCAACGAATAATCCTTGGAAGGCGCTGATCTATAGCGGCGATCACGATTTTAAACGAGACGGTTCGGTGTTGCTCTGTTCCATGCAAGGCGATGTATGGCATGGTACGGGAATCGCGTACCAACCCGAACAAGACAAACCGCGAGCGCGATGGACACGATTTGCGGCCGGGCTACATCAAACCCTCGGGATGTCGATCAGCGATGACGGAATCTTCGTGCTGGGTCGTGATCTGATAACGCGTTTGCACGATTTGAACGACGACGGCGAGGCAGACTTTTACGAGTGTTTTTCTAATGCCTACATCACGTCGACTGCGGGTCACGATTTTATTTGCGGGTTGCAACGCGATACGCAAGGGAATTTTTACTTGGCGTCCGGCAACCAGGGTATTGTGCGAGTAAGCGCTGACGGAAAAAAGGCCCAAGTCATTGCGACCGGTTTTCGAAATCCAGACGGTATAGGAATCTACCCCGATGGAACGATCACGGTGCCGTGTTCCGAAGGCGAATGGACACCGACCTCGGAAATATGCGCTGTGCCCACACGATTGCAACCAACTTTCGGCTCAGAGCAATCGCCTCCGTTCTTTGGATACAAAGGACCGCGCGAAGGGCAGCATGTCGAATTGCCGATGGTCTACTTGCCGCGTGGCCTCGACAACTCGTCGGGAGGCCAAGCTTACGTAAACAGCGACCGATTTGGACCGCTCCAAGGCCAAATGATCCACAGTTCTTTCGGCGCTGCTGCGGCATACGTTTTGTTGCGAGATGAAGTTGCCGGTCAAATTCAAGGTGCTTTCTATCCGATCGCAGGTGAGTTCTTGTCCGGAGTTCATCGCGGAAAATTCAATGCAGCGGATGGGCAGCTTTATTTGTCGGGCATGGCCGGTTGGGGTACCTACAGCACCGAACGCGGCTGTTTTCAACGCGTCCGATACACAGGTGGCGAACTGCCAATGCCTGTCGGATTTCACGTCCACGAAAACGGCGTCACCATAAAATTTTCACAGCCTTTGGACTCGAATGTTTCTGCAAATTCCAAAGCACATTTCGCACAAGCTTGGAACTACCGCTACAGTTCGGCTTATGGTTCGTCGGAGTATTCAACGCGTCATTACGGTGTCCGTGGGCACGATCGCTTGGATATCAAGTCAAGCCATGTTTTGGACGATGGCCGCACGCTGTTTATCGAAATTCCCGATCTGCAACCGGTAAATACTCTGCATTTGCAGCTAAGCGTTGCCGCCGCCAAGACCGTGGATCTCTACGCCACGTGTCATCGGCTGGACAGTCCGCGATCGGATTTTGCAGGATACGAAAAAATCGCCAAGCAGATCCAACCGCATCCAATGGAGATGGATTTGGTAATGGCCACGCGACGTGTCCCCAATCCTTGGAAGGATAAGATCGAAGGCGCTCGGGCTGTTCGGATAGAAGCAGGCAAGAATCTGTCTTTTGCAACCCGACAGTTTACGGTGAAAGCCGGGGAGCCGATCGCTTTTTCAATGGTCAATCCCGATGTGGTGCCGCACAACTGGGCGCTTATCAAACCGGGTTCGCTGCAGCGCGTTGGCG
>JANMNK010001102.1:0-8867 GCA_031373875.1 Pirellulaceae bacterium
TGAGGTTGTAAAAGGAATGTGTCCCGCATCGGTGACTGTTCAGGGCGAACAGGTTCGATTCTCATACTAAGCGTATTCTAACCCGGGCATGCTGGGATACTACAGCGCCATGAGGACTGCATAACGGTTTTTGTAGTACGAAGCGATGATGAAGGTCTTATTGCCGCGCAAAACGCCACACTTCCGGTTGAAGAGTGCAGAAAAGTATTCCCAATTCACGGAAGCTTAGTTGGGTCTATTCCACATGGTTCTAGAATCGTTCCCGACGCATCGGAGACATGATGAATAGGCATTTTTGAAGTCGTGAGGTTATCGGTCGTGATGGAAGCTTCGACAGAACCATTCATTGCTTCATTGAACAGAGACTTCCAGGATTGCAAGTCCGTCACTTTGTTGCCAATGGTTTGCAAGGGTTGGCGCATGAATGAAAAGGATAGAAAAGTCGTTCCACGTTTGTAGACGGAATTACGATCTTGCCAAGTTGCCAACGAAGCGAAGTTGGATACAAAGTTATTGGAGAAGCCAGAATCTCTAGCTATGGTGAGTGCTCCGATAACGGCGCACATCGAAGAACAATCGAATACGACACTATCGAGTTTAACCGAGAGCTTGTTCTGAGGGGGCCGGTGTGTGACCATTGTCAGAAATCTATCGGCTACAATGGAGGATTGTTGAAGCACGATTTCAGAAGTTGTTGGGTTCGGCGTTGGCGCTAGATTACTGACGAGAATCACAGCGTTTTTGGCTTCCAGAAATACATTCGTTCCTCGGATATTTGATACTCCATAACGCATAACGACGCAGTTTCCATCGACAGAAATGAGGTGCGAATTGCTAAGTATTGTTAGGCCCGATGAGCACTGAATACAGCTAGCACCTTTCCCGCATTTAAGACGGCAATCACTGATCGACAGCTTGTCGCCATCGAACACAATAATCGCTTGGCCGAGCACATCGAGTTTCGATTCCGTTTCAATGGGCCAATCGATATTCAATCCTTGAATCAATAGGTCAGTTCGCGTTGATATGAACGGGGCTAGCGATACTCCTTTCACGTCTAGCGAGCGGATTATTGGTCGACGTCCTGGGGCGGCGATAATGGAAAGTTTCTTTCTACCAAGGTTTACTGGCTCGACCAAAAACGGCCCATCGGACTGAACGACGACAGTCGAACCATCTTCTGCTGTTGCAACGGCCTCATTAAAGGAATCAAAGGACCGATCAATTCCGCTGACGTGGAATGGTTTCTGAGAGACCGCAGGGGCTTCGATTGATTTCGCATTCGATGGTTGTTCCGATTCGCCGGAGCCGACGGCAGTAGAAGGCCGGGCCGCTAACCAGGCGCTATATCCGCCTATCAAAACAACCAAACTTGCTAGTGTCGCCAAGATCGCGACAACCATCGGGCGGGTTCGCTTGGAGTGACTGTTGGGCGAAACGGGCAAACTTTGATTTTGGATAATTTCTATCACCGCCTCCGCCGACGCGATACGATGTTTCAGGTCCTTTTCAAGCAAGCTTGATGCGAGTTGGCAAAACCAATCCGGAAGATCGCTTCTCAACGATTTGAGGGAAGGCGGATTCTTTGTTCGAATTTGATCCAAAATGACGTACGCGTTGTCGCCCGAAAATGGCAGCTTGCCGGACGCAGCGACGTAAAGCACGGAGCCTAGACTGAAAAGATCGCTTTGCGGCGTGAGTTCTTGAGCTTGTGCCTGCTCGGGTGACATAAAACAAGGCGTTCCGGCAACGGTGCCCTCGGTTGTCAAACCCTGATCTGATTGTCGCTTGGCAAGACCAAAATCAGCGATACGTGCCAGGTGGGCTTCGGAGTCCAACAAAATATTCGAGGGCTTCAGATCGCGATGAATGATCTTGCGTCGATGAGCGGCTGCAAGCCCACGGGCCAAATGCAAAGCCAACTTCTGTAGATCATCCCAAGGCAACTGATGGTCCCGATCCAATCGCTCCTGAAGCGATTCGCCCGGCACCAATTGCTGGACAAGGCACCATTGGTCGTTGATTTGCTGTATTGAGTGAACCGCCACAATGTTTTCGTGATGAAGCTGAGCGGCGGCCTGGGCTTCGCGAAATAATCGTTCATGGGCGACAGGATCATCGAGCAGATTAGTCGGCAAAACCTTGACGGCCACTGACCGGTCAAGCTGGGGATCGTATCCTTCGAAGACTTCGCCCATCCCGCCTCGACCAATGCGATGTCGCAAGGTTATTCCCGACTGAGTTTGCATCAAGCGCTGCGAGAGTCTTTCAGTTTTGAGCTTCTTGCCGTCACGAATGTCCGCTTCGTTAGTATCACTAAGGAGCGAATCGATCGCCTTCTTAAGCGTCCCCGATGGCGAAGAGAGTGGCGTTTTGAGATCGGGCAATGCGTCCGAGATTTGTACGAATCCCGACTCTTGGTCCAACCTATCGCGCAGCCAAGGAGACTTTTCGAGCAAGCTTTCAAAGATCGACAACTCTTCTTGAGACAGCAACCCTTCGGAAAAAGCGGCGAGCAGTCTTTCTTCCTCAGGACTTGTGTGTTTGTCGTCAGAAGGTTTTGTCATGGCTAGTGCGACGCCTCCATAGAAGCGACTTCTTCACGCAATCGTCTGATAACACGCGACCGCGCAATGTAGATGGCGCCGACGGTCATGGCAAGCTTCTTGGCGACTTCGGCCACATCGATCGCTTCGACCGAACTCATCCAGAAAGCGTTCCAGGTTTTGATTTGAAACTCAGGCTTTATCCGCAGCACCGACAGATGAAATAGTCGGGAGCGATATTCCTGTTCCCAATGTTCGTCGGTGTCCGGTGATTCTATTCGGGCCAGAACTTGATACATCTGACTATCACCTGTACCGACTGCCGTTCTTGCTCGTCGATTTGCATGTTGACGTATCAAGTTCCTGGCGATCGTTAGCAACCAACCGCGAAAGGTGCCCTTCGAAGGATCGTAGTCCAAGCGGTCGATGTTCTTGAAAACTTGCCGCGAAGTCTCTTGTGCGATATCTGCGGCATCAGCTTCTTGGAGTCCTCGCTGCAGGGCGTAGGAATAAAGCAGCGGCGTGTAAAGCTGCACAAACTCCGTCCAAGCCGTATTGTCGTCTTGGTTTCGCAATCGGATAAGCAAACTAGCTCGTGTCGCCGTGCCTGTCATGATTGCCCATGAAACGAAAAGCAAATGAAAAAAGATGTGCGAGAAGTATACCATAGCATACCCCCATTGCGATCGCTTTTCTAGGTTGCAACACTTGCATCCGATACCGAAAAGCGGACCGGGCGCCTCGACATCAAAAGAAACTATTCGCCGATGTCGTTTCAAGCGTATTTGATCCGGTTATAACGTTCAAATGGCTCCAGACAAGTTTTTGAATTTCTGCCGGTCGGGTCGCAGGGCAACAGGTTGCCCTTTTCCGAATGAACAATAAAGCGGACGATCGGCTGTTATCCCGCGTCGGCAGCGATTTTTTCGCAAAATAGATCGAGAAGCTTGCTCGTATCACTTATGGAAAATGAGTGCGGGTCGCAACGCATGGAGAAAGTAAGATTACGACCGTAGATGCTGCTCGACAATGTGCAACGCGTTTTGCGGCGAAGCGGAGGCACTCCCGTAATAGCTTCCAACGTGAACTCCTCGCAGCTAACTTTGCCAAGCTTCTTCGGTAACCGACTAGTAAAACGGCGAGATGGATCACCTGCATTCGACAATACCGAAGTAGCCAGACACACGTTTCTTTTGAGCATCATGGGCAAGAAGAATGGCGTAGCCATAGCTGACGTTAATCCATCCATGAACGTCTTTTGCAAATTGCCGTTCTTGATCTGAAGAGTGTCGAGGCGAATCATTTCCAGAAGCTTTTCGCCATCCTCAATTTCCGCAGCCGTCCTGTTAACAAACGTGTAGGCAGTCATGTTACATGCCGGGCAGTCGAAATCTTCTCCGTCGCGCATATCCGAAGGAACGAGTATCCGGAATTTACGACCGCGCTGGGAACTATCATTCCACTGCGCTGCGGTTTGAAACATTTTGCAAAGCAACAGGTCGTTAAACGTCGCGCCTTTTGATACGGCGACTTGGCGGAGATTACCAAGCTGCTTGGCTGTAAATTCTCTATTGACTATTCCCGGCAGAACCTGCGCACCGGGTGGTGTTGCCGGTTTCTTCAAGTCCGCGATTCGATTTCCAAAGGTCTTCCAAGCTTCGCTGTAGGCGCGCGTCGTCTTTCTCAAGAAACTGTCGCTAGCCCGCAGGCTTCGCATCTTCGTACGCCTACCGCGAAGCTGGGCTGCGTCGACAGTCCCCAATTCGACTTGTCCCGCGCAGCATTCGAGCCGACTCATGTAGCAGCACAACAAATCGCCAACAAAACGATAAGCACCAGTCCCGTCGCAGGTCGCATGATGAAACTGCATCGTGATTCGAGTTGACTCGTCACCTCGACGCGCCCAAATACGTAAGCCAGTCGTTTTGTGAATATCGATGAAATCGCCGCCCTCGAATTGCAGCGGCTTGTCGGCTTCGCCCCAATCAACTTGCGGCATTTGGTCTGGGGCAAGTACCCAACACGGCAGATTCTGCTTGGCAGGCTGCACTATCGAGTACAGGAGAGGATGACGCAAAACGGCTTCTTCTAAAGCCTTGCCAAAGAGATCTGCATCAAGCCGTCCAGAGAAATCGAGGGCCAAATAAAAGACCATCGGGTAGTCAAGAAAATCATCGCACAAAAAATACCAATCAATCGGAGCAACATGCAACGGAAATAAGCGGTTGTAAGGCTGCTTGTCTGAGTTCATGTAGATCGGCTTCTTGGACCAGCAGTTTCCGTGCGTCTCGAAGGATTGCACTCGAGCGACGCATTCGCCAAAACTCGCCTTGTGCAAAATGAAAGCCTAATTGGTTTCCCAGTGACTGCATACTCCTAATTACCACGTTGACGCTCAGGGGCATTTGGATTCTAGGATAAGCCACAGTGGCTTAGCACCCCTGATATCCACATAAACCAAACACTATCGCGCTGCGTTACATCCATCTTGAACAATAAATCTCGTCCGTTTCCGAGATCGAGGAAACCAAAAAAAGACCCGAAAACCCCTCCAGCCCCACCCCACTTGCGAAGTACCGCCCTCACTTTCCTCCATTGTAGAGCAATCGTCCCCAATTGCTCATTCCACACTCTTCTTCATTGTAGAGCAATTGTCCTCAATTGCTCATTCCACAGTCTTCTTCAGTGTAGAGCAATTGTCCCCAATTGCTCAGTTCACAGATTTCTTCATTGTAAAGCAATTGTCCCCAATGGCTCATTCCACACTCTTCTTCATTGTAAAGCAATTGTCCTCAATTGCTCATTCCACTGCCTTCTTCATTGTAGAGCAATTGTCCCCAATTGCTCATTCCACAGATTTCTTCATGGAAACGACCGCTTACCGTTCAGCACCCAGCCGATCGGCGTGTACCTCACAAACACAACATAAGTCGCCAAACAAAAAAGCCACGTAACGAGAATCACCAACACCAACTTCACAAAAACCGGCATCGCGATCGGAATCAAAAGCGTCTGCAAAAAAAGAACGATCGGCAAGTGAATCAGATATACCCAATAAGATGAATCGGCGCAGAACTTGAGCCAAGCGTTCGAGCGAGCCAGAAATCGCTGACCGACCAGCAGCGCCGAGAGCGTCATCAACACTGACAGATAAGAAGCTAAAACCGACTCAAACAATGTTGGATTTGCCGTCCGTGATTCGGCTGCGTTTTTTATCATCTCGACGTCGAGCAAAGGAAGCAAATAATAATGGGGGACGAACAAGAGGAGACTTGTCGTGATCAGCAGCCACAGCCAGGGTTGCAGACGATCCAGCAGTGCCTCGCGGCCGAACAACTGCCAGCCAGCCCAATAGAACAATCCGTAATAGGCAAATGGCCACCACGTTGGAATAAAGGACTCGGGTGCCGCAATAGGCAGCCCTCCGCCCAACACTCCAGGAACCAAAGCCAGCGGTGCTAGCGCGAGCAACCATTTTCGCTGAAACAACCAATCGAATTTCAAGAGCGTCAAGCGACTGCCCACGGCTCCGATCAACGAGAACATCAGCAGATAGTACAGGAACCACAAATGCATTGTGGTATACGGCGTTGAAGATTTTGCAGCTTCGGGGTCCTTGCTCGCCGCGACTATCAACTGCAACAGCCCTTGAGGTTCCTTGACATAAACAAAGGCAAAGACAAACACGATGGTGATTGCCACCATTAACAAAGGCCAGAACAAGACGAATGGCAACACGATACGGATCGCGCGATTCCACAGGAATGGCTTTAGACCTTTGCGCTGAATCATCAGCTTGGCAAAATAACCCGACAGCAGAAAAAATAGTCCCATTCGAAACAGGTGAATCCACCAGATCGAAGCGTCAACTGCCACGCTTCCGTGAGGGTTGGTAGCGATCCAGACCGACCTCGAAGGTTCGGCATAGGCCAAGGCGCCATGCAGGTATAACCCAAGCAACATCGCCAGTGCCCGCAGGTTGTCCAGATAATGAATTCGTGACGAGTCGCCGGACGCAGTTGTCATCAAATCAGATCCCTTCGGCGAATCTGAAGCATAAACGTAAGTCCCAAGGCGATCAGAATCACGATGGCTTCGAAGGCCATGATCTGCAAGACAACGGGCGGCCAAGAAAGGACTTCGCTCTTGTTCAGTTGCGCAATTACCGGATGCTCGTAAAGCATTTTGAGGAACAAATTCAAGGTTACGTTCCCCAGTACAAGCACAACAATCGTCCAACCTACCGATTCCGTTACCACCGCAGTGAACAACTGCAAACAGAATCCACCAAGCATAAAAAGGAACAATAGAACAAGAAATGGCAGTATTCCTGGTTTAGCTTCCGGTACGACGAAATTGAGGATCGTCAAACTGGCCAGCATCCCAAACCACGGAATCAAGAACGCGACAAGCACGAGTGATATCTTGGCAATCGAATAATCGAGCAAGCTGACCGGCAAACTCATTACGAAGGTCCGTGTCATGTCGACGGATTCTGCCAACAGCAACGCGCCGATCAAGTGAATTCCGGATGCAATCGTCACCGTTATCATCAAGATGAAACCGATAAAGCCCGCCGACTCACTTGGCAGGCAAGTAACCATCACGCTCAAAAGCCCGCCTACCAAGTAGCCAAACATTGGCCAACGGCTTAGGAACAAGTCTTTCAAAAACAGGATCTGAATAGCTTGTGTGTTCATTATTATTTCTCCTCTCGACCGCGCACGACGGCGGCTACGAAAATTTCTTCCAGTGTCATGGCCTCGGAGGATTCCAACGTCACTCCGGACGATTGCAGTCGATCTTCAACCTCGGTCCGATATCGATCCGTTGTCATCACTCGCAAATTGCCGAATGTCGACTCAGGTCGTAATCCATCAATCGATGGGGCTTGCCAATTTTGTGGAGCTTGCAATTTAAATCGACGCCAGCTATCCAGAAACTCATCGCGATTGTTGCTTGCAATCACTCGTCCGCGATCGATAAACGTGATGGTGTCGCTGATCTGTTCCACATCCTGGGTATTGTGCGACGAATACAAAATCGTTCTCGTTTCGTCGTTGACGATTTGCATCAGCTCCGAGAGAACTTCTTGCTTGGCCACCGGGTCGAGACCGTTGGTGGGCTCATCGAGAATTAACAGCTTCGGACGCCGCGCAAGAATCAACAGCAGCAGGGCCTTGACCCGCTGACCGTGCGAAAGTCCTTTCACTTTTTGCTGTGCAATCAGCCCGAACCGATCGAGCAGTTGCTGGGCGTAGACTTCGTCCCAGCTTGGAAACAGCGACCGAACGAACTGCATGTGAAAGGCAATCGATTCCGACTTGTAGAGTCGCATGTCATCGGAAATAAAGCCGATATCTTGTTTGGCGCTCGCTTCACGTGAAGAAATCGGTTGGCCCAGGACCGAAACAGTTCCCTGGTCCGGCGTTACCAGTCCCATCATGATTCGCATAATCGTGGATTTGCCCGCACCGTTGGGCCCAATCAGACCGTTGACGGTTCCCGGTTCGATTTCCAGATCGATGTTGTTCAGCCGAAAGTGCTTGTACTTTTTGGCGATGCCTCGCAGCGAAGCGGCCGCAGTCGTTTGGAGCGGCTGGTTGAGAGCGGTGCTCATTTTTGTTTCCTTTGCGATTTTTCGTAAGCTTCGGCAATGCGCCGTTGCATTTCCGTTTTCGATAGTCCCAGCAGCGAGCCCAGTTGGGCTGCCTCATTCAAGTGCTCATCCAATTCCCGCTGGGCTATAGAACTCTGCAAGCCTGGTTGGTCAGACACCACGGAGCCCTTGCCGTGCCGCGTCGTAATGATTCCTTCGCGTTCCAGTTCCAGGTAAGCCCGTTTGATCGTGATTACGCTGACGGAGAGATCCGCTGCCAGTTGCCTAATCGAAGGCAGTTCGGTTCCTGGCGGCAAATCCCCCACGGCCACGCGTCGCTGGATTTGCTCAATCACTTGCAAATACAAGGCCCGCGGGTCACTTTGCGAAAGCGTGATCCAACTGTGCTTGTTCATATACACAGTGTATACACAGTGAGATTCGTCGGTCAAGCACGTATATTGGCAATTGTTTTAAGAATCGAAACTTCTTTTAAAGTAGGACGGGTCTCCAGGCCCGTCATGTAAATGCCTTGACGGGCCAGGAGACCCGTCCTACAAATCACGAAACAACTTTGCATCGACGAAGACGCGACGGAGCAGAACCACTATGCAACAAATTTGGATTCCTAAAGCGGGCCCGCCTGAGGTTCTTGAATTACGTGAAGCTCCGGATCCTGTTCCACAAGCAGGGCAAGTTCGTATTCGAGTCGAAGCCGCCGG
>JANMNK010001108.1:0-6373 GCA_031373875.1 Pirellulaceae bacterium
ATTATCATCAATATCATTACAAATATTAGAATTAATTGCAGAAAGGAAAGGTTGTGATGTTACATTACTTGAAAAAATACGAACATTAATAGAACAATTTGTTATTGTATCAAATAATAGTACTGATGAGAATAAGGATAATAATGATCAATCTGCTGTTGTAAAGAACCGCGAGTTGTAGTTCTTTCCCGATGGCGAGGCCAATTCGGGAGGGCGAGACAACTGCCGAGCCGTGACGATCAATGGACGCATATTTGAAAACGCGGCTCGGTCGGAGCCTTGCCCTCCCGTTTAAACACCTCCAGCTTGAAACACATCGCTTTTAAAACCCTTCTCATCGAGCGTTAATTAAACGACATCCGAGTATTATTATGATTTGGTCAATTGCGTTCCAATTCAAGACGGAGTAGGTTGCTAGGTTGACAAACAACTTACAACCTCTCTCACGCCCGCCAACCGTTTCGTCGTACATAGGTAGTATCTCCGATGAGTGATTTCATTTGGCGCTTATTTGGTAAGCAAAGTATGAACCGAAATAGTCGCGGACAAAGAAACCGTCGCGAACAATCAACCCGACGAAACAAGCTTCGACAAATGGGTTTCGAGCCGTTGGAGGATCGTAGGCTGCTAGCCGTCACGACAACTTATGAACTACTAACTTTAGTTCAAGACCTCGACCTCACCCAAGGCCCGTCAACATCCCATGCTAATGCTACGAGCCTCGCCAATGGCGGCATTGCCGTGTCGGGCTCCCACGGTTTACACACTGACCTTGACATCTTCAACGACGATCTCTCCGACGCAGGCGGGGCGAATAATCTAGACGGCACGAATGCGTCGATCGGCCAGCTTGCAAACGGCAATCTCGTTATCGTATCACAAGACGCCAACTCGATTCTCTACACGATTAGAAATGGTTTTGGCGCTGAGGTAGTTGCGTCGACCGACCTTGGCGACCCCAATTCTTCGAACCCCGATGTGGCGGCACTAATCGATGGCACTTTCGTGATTGTTAATCAAGACTTGTTTGGTAGCACCGATTCCAACATCGACGTTAGGGTGCGTAGCAGCACAGGCAGCTCCATCTTGGGATTTACGATCGATACCACCAATGCCTTTGACACAAACGCCCGTGTTGCGGGACTCGACGACGGTGGTTTCGCGGTTGCATGGCAGCGAACAATCGGTGCTAGCACGGAGATTTGGTATGCGGTCTATGAGTCGACCGGCATTATTCGAAAGTCAGCAGCACTCGCCGATACAGTTGGCACCGTTAATCGTCATGTCGATGTTTCGTCCAAGTCGGGCGGCTTCGCGCTAGTCTACGAAGACAATGGCTGGGGGACAGGAACCATCGACATATCGCTAGCGGAATTCAATTCTGTTGGCACGCGTCAGAGTTTCGCCAACATCAGCAGTCCATTGTTGTCCAATGACGGTTCAGACGATGCCAATCCAACCGTTAGCCGTCTTATCAATGACTTATTGGTGGTTGGTTTTGAGGACAACAGTTTTGTTAGCAACACAGACTCGTTTGTTGCGCTGTTCGATCCAAATAGCAACAAGGTTCTTTCGACCAACAAGATTAACGGCTGGGAGAGTAGCGCCGATGACGTCGGCGACATCACGATCGCGGGATCTGCCTTTGGGCGGATCAATGTCTTCCACACCAATTACACCGATGGCGACGTGGACGGCGAAATCCGTGTCGGCCGACGGACTTCGGTCGGCGGCGGAGGAAACGATCTGATCGTCGGTGACGATTTTATCGACATCATGTACGGTAACGGCGGCAATGACACTTTGGAGGGACTTGGCGGCCAAGATACGCTAGACGGCGGTTCGGGAGATGATTTTCTAAACGGCGGTTTGGATAGTGATGAAATGTTAGGCGGAATGGGCAATGATACCTTTTTTATTGATGACCTTTCACCAAATGAACTTGATACGTTGACAGAACTCGTCGGTGAGGGGACGGACACGCTCGACTTTGGGTCCCTTACCACAGATGTGAATATTAATTTTGGCTCTATCGAGGTTCAAGGAATCCACGGAAATCGTAGGATCAAGCTAAATAGCCACGAAAGCTTTGAGAATGCGACAGGGGGATCGGGAAACGATAGGTTTGTAGGAAACAGTCTCAACAATACGCTGGTAGGTAACGTGGGCGATGACTTCTTATACGGCGAATCGGGCAATGATTCATTAATTGGCGGATTGGGGAATGATGACTATGCGTTTAGTGCGGCATCCACAGTCGAAGTTGATTCGCTGACCGAGTTTGCCGGTGAAGGGACGGACAGAGTAAACTTTGGCGGTATCTTCACCGATGTGAACGTGAATCTTGGGACAGTGGCAACTCAACAGGTACACACAAATCGGCTGATCTCGCTGAACCTCGACAACACTTTTGAAGATATTTGGGGCGGCCATGCAAACGATACGCTTGTTGGTAACAGCGCTAGCAACAAACTAACCAGTTTCGACGGTAACGACACTCTGATCGGTGGACAGGGGAGTGATACACTTGTTGGCGGGAATGGCGATGATAACTATGCATTTCAAACGGCAGTTGCAGCCGAGTTTGATAACCTTACAGAGTACATCAATCAGGGGATCGACACACTGACCTTCACCGCCATCTCGACTGACGTCACAGTCAACCTTGGTACGGTAGGGCCGCAACTTGTCCAATCGGATCGGTCGATCTCGCTAAATCTCAACAATACGTTTGAGAATGCTAAAGGTGGCTCAGCAGACGATACGCTGACAGGAAACTCAGCCAGCAATAAGCTTACTGGTAACGCAGGTAATGACAGGCTCAACGGCGGCAGCGGAAGCGATAATCTGGTTGGCGGATTAGGCGACGATGTCTATGCGTTTGGCGCGGCATCGACAGGCGAAGTTGATACCCTGACGGAATTGGCCGGTCAGGGGACGGACACACTGACCTTCGCCGCGATCTCATCGGAAGTGACCGTCAATCTTGCAACGCTGGGACCACAACTGGTCCACATGGATCGATCGATTTTACTGAATGCTGGCACAACCTTTGAAAATGCAACAGGGGGATCCGCAGCGGATACGCTGACAGGAAATACAGGAGCCAATACGCTGATCGGTAATGCAGGCAATGATAGACTGAACGGTGGCGGCGGAAATGATAATTTAAAGGGAGGACCAGGCGATGACACATTTGCATTTGGCCCGGCATCCTCCGGCGAAGTCGACACGTTGAATGAATTGATTAATCAGGGGACGGATACATTAACCTTTGCCGCGATCTCGACTGACGTGTCAATCAATCTCAGCACAGTGGGGCCTCAAGCCGTACATTCGTTTCGTTCGATCTCGCTGAATTCGGGCACAGACTTTGAGAACGTTACAGGGGGTTCGGCGAACGATACGCTGACGGGAAACTCTTCAGATAATACGTTGATAGGTAACGCTGGAATTGACAGGCTAAACGGTGCAAGCGGCAGCGATGCACTTCGCGGCGGAAAGGGTGATGACATCTATGCATTTGGGACTGCATCGGCGAATGAAATTGATACCCTGACTGAATTGGTCGACGAAGGAACGGATAGACTGACCTTTGCTGCGATTTCCATTGACGTGACAGTCAATCTTGGCGCGACGACACCTCAACTGATTCATACGGACCGTTCGATCTCGTTGAATTCCGGCTCAACCTTCGAAAATGCTGTGGGTGGGTCAGCAAATGATGTAATTCGTGGAAACAACTCCAACAATGAACTGTGGGGTAACGCTGGAGACGATTTATTAATAGGGCTAAACGGAAATGACATACTATCCGGCGGCATCGGCAATGATGTTTTGATCGGTGGCCGAGGTCAGGATGAAATGGATGGGAATCAGGACGAAGACCTGTTAATCGCAGGATTCACTCGATTTGGAGCGGCCGAAGATGATCCAGGATTCCTCCAGGCGGTAAGTACTCAATGGTCTGATGTCGGTTCATTCGCAACGCGCGTTGCGGCCTTGACCCCGGTACTTGTGTCTGGCACCACGGTCATCAATGATAGCAGTAGTGATACGTTGCAGAGTAATGCTGACCTGAATCTCGATTGGCTTTTTGCATCCCAAGTCGATGGCGTATCGAAGGACTCCGGAGATCGGTTGACAACCCTGTAATTGATCGTCGCGCGAAACCCAGAAGCGGTTTTTGGGAGGGCGAGGACGAAGGCCCGCAAGTTGAGACCCTTTCCAAAGCGGAAGGGACTCAACATTGCTGAAATGCAAAAAGCTGGGCACGATGATTGTTCTCATCGAAGCGACGCCGTCATTCATCCATGCCAGAAAACTGCGCTAGCACTCAGATAGGCCCATGTTTAGTAAATGGCATTGTCGTCATTGATGGCTCTGCCCCCAACCCTCGGGATATTCAGGCGCAATGGCTCCGTGCGAAGCTTCATATGCGTCCGGTCAGCCTCCTTCGAATTGCAATCGCTGTATGACGGTACGCAGTTTGTTCACGTCGATAAGCCACTTTTTCACGCGGGACAATGTGGTCAATCGTCTGTGCGACGTTCAATCCTGTGAGCGTCAAATAATCCGTTTCAACCTTAAAACCAACCGCACTTAGTCTAGGTTAACTGACGTTCTCAGTTGCGTAAAAAGTACTTTGGCACCAAACGCCTTCGCACATCTTCGGTTCCTCACGCGAATTCCAGGGCTCCTCGCAGATTCTCCCGACTCGCCAACTGACACAGCCACCTCTATCTCGCTCTCCAGTTTGTTGAAACGTACCCAAATAGCTAGCCAGTCCGAATTCAGAGGATCGATCTCTACGTAACCGCGTTCCTGATTGTCATTACAATTCATGGCTTGTGTTTTTCGTCGGCAAGCAAGCACCAGTAAAACATTCCATACCACTTCGTTCGAGTATTTTAACCATACGCCCGATCAAATGGTCGATCAAATGGTATGGCGAATTATTTGTACAGCGCGACAAAATGCAAATCCCCAACAACTTATAAATCGGTATAGGTTTCGCCATTTGACTTGTTGTCCAAAGTTCCGGTACCAGCAAAATTGCCAAGCAGCCAATCGCTGTCAGCACCGCCGTCCAAATTGTTCCCGCCAGTATCCTTCTTGACCGTCACACCTGCCTTCAACTGGGGAACACCCGTTCCGGCTTGTAGTTTCGAAATTCGAGTCGCATAAGAATCGGTCCCGGCCCATTCATTCAGAATCTGCTGCAACGCCAGAGCATTCGCATCGTGCGAAGTTTATCCGCTAGCCGGATCGCTCGAGCCCAGGTTTGGAAATGGCGTTCGATCCGTCGATTGGCATCGGCATCCTGCGACAACAGTTGCAGCCTTGGTCCCGTTCCAATGACGTCGTTTGCCAACGTCAGGACCATGCCGCGAGCATAAGAATTGTTGGCGATTTCGTATCGTGCTCGATTTCGGAGCGTTTGGCGTACCGAGGCGTTGTTGGCAGCCCGAGCCGATAATCCGTCCGCTGCAGACCAGTGACGCCGATTATCGTCCGTGGTCACAGCCGCATCGTAGCGGGATCGAAACCCACGCGCGGCTTGATGGTTTGGCCGTTGCGCCGAACGCGGTGTCATTGCTCTAAAAAACCGGTCGATCCAGGACATTTATGATGCTCCTGGAGGGACGAGTTTATTGAAACGTAGGCCGCGGCTCTTGGATTTGGCTGCGTTCTTGGATTGCAGATAGCGATCCGCTTCGATCTGCTCCGTGAGCTTGTGCTGTTCGACACTGCCTGCGTCACCCGAAACCTTGGCAGGTCCCTGTGCGTTGTCGCGGATGGTGTCGTCCAGATTCTCAGCCATATGGCTCGCTCGCTGCTACAGATTAAGTTGCGTCCTTCTATCTATAGGGTTACACGCGAAGAGAGCTGAGCGACGAAGTGGAAGTTGAAGAATTCGAAAAATAATCCAGATCGCCCGGGTGACCTGAAAGGGAGGATGATGTTTTTTGCGGCTTATAGCTTGCGCCGTTTTTGAAGGTCCTTAAAGCTGACGCGGTTTTTGCTGGTAGGCGTTGCGCTATCCGTACCGAACAAGAGCACTCCTTGCATCGAAGCCGCCACTGCCGAACCAACTAGGCAGTCAAGCCAGTGGTTATCCGGCTGTTCCGGACGCTGCTTCCATTCATCGACCGATCGTCCACGAGCTTCAGTTTTGATGAAGTACTCGGATGTCAAGTGTTCTGCCAACATGCGATGCGTCTCGGGGTTGTAGAACAACATCGAGACTGGCATCGATATCACCGGGAGATCCTTGGCGCCGTCGCGCCAAGCGACCCGCACGGTCTCGTTGATTCCCGGATTGGCGGCGACGGCGCTTAAGCGCTCCTCGACCATCTTCACAATCTCGGCC
>JANMNK010001135.1:0-1985 GCA_031373875.1 Pirellulaceae bacterium
ACCAACGCTGGAGATGATTTTCAGCATTAACTCTTCGCCGTTCGCTGGGCGAGATGGAAAATACGTCACTACGCGTCAACTCAAAAATCGCTTAGAGAAGGAACTTGAAAAGAACGTTGCACTTCGCGTTCGTCAACTCGAGAACTCGGATGCGTTCGTGGTTGCTGGACGCGGCGTTCTGCACTTGTCCGTTTTGATCGAAACAATGCGACGAGAAGGCTTTGAACTGTCCGTCGGCAAACCAACTGTTGTGCTCCGCCAAATCGATGGCAAGACTCACGAACCATTTGAAACGCTGACTGTCGAAGTCCCGACTGATCGTGTTGGACCAGTCATGGAAATGGTTGGAAACCGCAGAGGGACCCTTTCAGAAATGAGCCCACGTGGCGAATTCACTTTGCTGCGATTCGAAATCCCAGCGCGTGGACTGATCGGATTGCGCACACGCATGCTGAATGCAACGCAAGGTACCGCAATCATCCATCACCGCTACTCGGGATACCGACCAATGGAAGCGGACCTTCCACGTCGCTCCAACGGCGTTTTGGTCTCGATGGTTTCCGGTCGCGCAGTACCTTACACACTGTTCGGTCTGCAAGAACGCTCCGAGCTATTTGTTGCCCCAAATGACGAAGTCTACGAAGGCATGTTGGTCGGCGAAAACGCGCGCGACAACGATTTAGTCGTCAACCCTTGCCGCGAAAAGAAACTCACCAATATCCGCTCGGCTGGTAACGACGAAAACATCATCCTAAAACCACCGCGGACATTGTTCCTCGAAGCTGCTTTGGAGTACATCGAAGATGACGAACTGGTAGAGGTCACGCCAAAGATCATTCGACTTCGCAAAATCTACCTTCGCGAAAACGAACGACGTCGGCTCAAACCTGCAGGCCAATTGGTTAGCTAGGTTCGCATCCATTATCGTTAGTAGATGATTTGACTTTCAAAAGCCCTTGCCATTCGCGAGGGCTTTTTTCACTGCCCGTCAAGCGGCACGTGAGATAAAAAAGTCGAACGCACGTGGTTTGGCCAACACGATTCTTTCTAAGCCGTAAAGCGATCACCATGTTTAGCCGCGCAGCGCCTTATTTGTTTAGCCGCGCAGCGCCTTATTTGTTTAGCCGCGAAGCGCTTCCAATGTTTAGCGGCGCAGCGCTTCCCCACGCCGTCGGCGGGAAAATCAACCAAACCATATCCATCGACAACTGACGAGGCCCCTATCTTTAAGCGAAGCAATCAACCAGTCCGAAAAGTATGCTTGATCCTGCCGATGTAGACTATTCGCAATCTGCATCACACTGCGGCGAATCATCCACGAAAGAAACCGCCAACAACTGCATGCGGACAATTATTGTCGCAAAGCTTGTATTCCGCGCCACAACCAGATTTCAGGGCTTAGGTCGTAGACGGTGCGTTCCAAGAACCAGCGGCCAGTGGGTTGCAGGAGTTTGGGCAATGAACGGATAATTTCGGGACTCTGTTGCGTCAAGTTCCGTTCGTGCAGAACATTAACCAACCTGTTGAAATCGTCTCGCTTATGAAAAACCGCAAACGTCTCGCCGCTGCGCAACTGCGCGATGGTGTCGGGATGGGGCAAGTAGTCATCGTCAACCATGTGCTGCAACATCGTCACCACTCGGTCCCCGATGGCCGTTTGCATATTTTGATCGCTCAAGTTATTAGCTGCTGTACCGCAGGCTATCAGCAGACTCTTGAGTGGCATCGTGTCGGGAATCCGATCGGCGAGTATGGCGTCAACTTGTTCCAATACTTGCTCCGGACGGAACCGGGAAAGGTTATTCGCGCGCGAGGATCGATTTGCGAGGCTGGGATTCAGCGTTACAGCTTCTGCAAATTTGGTTTCTGCGCTGGCGTAATCGTTGCCGACAAATAGAACCCGCCCCTCGCTTGCCCTCAAGTCGCCCATTGTCATTCGAACCAAGCGATCGTTTGGAAAAGTATCGATCGTCTCGGCAAGGACG
>JANMNK010001150.1:0-2652 GCA_031373875.1 Pirellulaceae bacterium
CTCGGAGCAAACGCTCGCGTTCGATTCGGTCGCGATCGATCAAGTCATGGCCGAATGGACTCGACTGGACTTAGTATACGGCGCAAGGATCGCCAATCTGAGAAACGGTGGCGGACTGAATGGCACCAGCCACATCAATAGCTCCACAGTCACGACCGATGGTATCGACGTGGATGATCTGCGCGGTGACTTTGGATTGGATTGGTTCTGGACTTCCGGCACCGACAACATTCATGACCTTTTGGTCGGAAGTGAGATTGTCAATTGAGCTGAGCATCTTGCGTCGCCCTTCGTACGTCGCCCTTATTCAGAGGGAATTAAGTTCGAGGCGTCAAGCAACCGACGCGGTTGCTGGCGCCGATCGGCAAACGTTGACGATTACTGTTGGGCTTGGTGCGAAACGAAGGGCAAAAAGCGGTCAGGACAGAATGGCACTGGCGAGTTGTAAGTGGTTTTAGGAGCAGTGTTTACGTATTTCACAACGAAGTCCGTTCGGGGCTTCATCATTTGTTTGTAGCCATGTCTTCATCTAGTTAAGACGCGAGGTTCTAATCGGCCGGGTCGATTGGGGACTTCGCAATTTGCGATCTGCTTGAGCATGGTTAGTCGATAGCTTTCCAGTTCAGCGGGGTTATCTGTCCAACTGATAGTTGCATCCAGGAAACGAGAATGTATTGGCAGGTGCTTGTGAAGCTGATCTGGCGAGGCTGTTTACCGTGAAGCAGCGAGGCACCGGCGACGGTGATGCGGATGGGAGAAGCTTCCGTTATTGCATTTCGATCGCTTAGGCTGGGGATGTGATTAGAAAGCAGGACTGAATGCACGGCCCTGGAGAGCCGTGCTACGGGAGGATTGCTGAAAGAGAAAAGGAAGAGAAAAGCGGTCAGGAGCAATTTTGGCTGACTAGGAAAATTTTGGGTGGTAGATTGGAGTAACTTCATGCACCTCAATTGGAGTCCGATCGATGCCGAAACTACTCCAATCTTCCCATTAGGCTACTGACCCCCTTTCCTGACTCCTTCTCTGTTGCGTGCTGCTAATTGCCAAAGTGAGTGAGATCATGTCCAATCCAGTAGATCCCCCAAATAAGAGCCAGCCTCTAAAGAAAGTCACTGCTTTCACCGATGTGGTGTCCTTTCCCGACTGCGTCAAGAAAGATACGCCGGCACGATGGTCTACAATCAGACCAGTGGAAAGCTGAAAACCCCGCAGCATCAAAACCCTCCCGATCAGTGGGTGCGCACACCCGAAGCGTTCGACGGAGTGATCGATCACGAGTTGTTTCTGCGAGCACAACAGATTCTTGAGAAACGCAAACAAAAGTACGATCCCGACTAACTGTCGCGGCAGCTTGATCTGGTCTATCGTTCATATGATCTTTAACAGTTCGCAAGCTCCAGGGAAGTCGCATGCAAACTCACTGGAGACTCGGAAACGTTGTTCAAATCGCATTAAAAATCATTTCTTGGTTTCCCGAGATTGCTCGGCAATGATGCTTTGTTTCCGCGACCGCAGGTAGTATTCCAATTCAACGAGTGACTCCCAATTTTGTTTCACCACGATCGATTTCGAAACAGGATCGATTGCAATCGTTGCGTCTCCTCCGCTTTGAACCCAAGAGTCTGGACACACCATCGAAAGAATATCATTCATCAATCGCGAAAAGTTCGCCATGCCAAACCTTGGTGTGTTGCCAACTTTGCCTTCATCTTCGGGAATCAAGTCCCCCACAGGAAAGATTACAGTCTCCAGAACCGTATTTCTGGGAACAACGCTTATTGTGATTTGTCCTTCCTCCAATTTCGGATAGGCTTCAAGCCCTAGAGACTCTAACAGAAGCTTCAGTGCGTTCGACAAATTGATGCCTTTGATGCTAAGGGCAATCGGTGTTTCCGGACTTAACTCTAAGTCATTCCATTGATGCGGATTCTCGACCCTGATCTGAATCTCTTCTGTGTCCTGAATTCTCTGCAAGGCGTCTCGCAATTGTAGACTATTGAAGACCCAGGGTTTCTTGATAGCCTTCTCCATTATTGCAAGTCGTTTCAAGAAGTTATCGTAGCTTTCAGAATGCTCGAATTCCGGCTCAAGTTTTACCGTAGCGAGTTTCGTGACTTTGCCACCGAAAGGAACATCTGCCGTTATTGCCTGCGATTTGTAAAGAGCTTTACTGATTGTTACGGCGTAATTGCCTGTTGGCAGTAGACTCGAGTTGTACGGCGTAACGCCTGAATCGACCTGTTTGCCTTTGGCGTCATGAATGATCACATTTGCTGCGGTCGGATCAGACTCGAATCTTAGATATCCGGATTCAGATTCGAGTACCACAGCTTCGAAGATCGTGTTCGCCTTGCCTCGCACCAATATAACATTTTTGGAAGCTGACTGGTAACCAGAACGTGATACATGAACCTGATATCGATCCGGTTTCAGCTGAATGATCGCGTCGCCCTGAATCGTCTTGATCTCACGACCATTCACGGTGATAACCGCGTCGCTCGGTTCGACATGCAACTGTAGATAAGCAGGAATGGACAAGTAGTAGATTGGAGCAACAAGCGTAGCAGTCAGCATCAGGCCCAACACAGTTGCCAAGACAGGGTTGCGTCTCGCCCATTTGCAACATATCTCGAACAGCGAAGCTCGACGTGC
>JANMNK010001159.1:0-1956 GCA_031373875.1 Pirellulaceae bacterium
TGATTCAAAAAGCCCTCGCCAATGAGACTTTGCCGGTGTACGGCAACGGACAACAAATTCGCGATTGGTTACACGTGGAGGATCATGTTGCCGCTTTGCTGCGAGTACTGAGCGCCGGACAAATTGGTAGTACATACATGATCGGTGGTGAAAGCCCGCGTTGCAATTTGGAAATTGTGCAGCAGATCTGCGACCACGTAGAAACGCTCCGTCCAAACTCAAATACCAAGCGCCGCGAATTGATTCAATTCGTGGCCGATCGACCGGGTCATGACGTTCGCTATGCGATGAATATCGACAAGACTCGTCGAGAACTAGGTTGGTCGCCCACGAGGACTTTCGAACAAGGTTTGAAAGAAACAGTCGCCTGGTACTTGAATAACGAAGCACTGATGAAACAAGTGGTTGCAGGCCGTTACCAAGGGCAACGACTAGGTCATTCGAGCTAGACACCCTTCGAGTTATCCTTCTAACCCGCGTGGCAACCTACGCTCACTCTCGAGCGTGCGAATTGTCCCCGGCTCGCTTCACTCGTGTCGTACTAAGTGCCGATCGCGATCGCTGAGGCAAATTTCTAATTTGGCCAGGATATCGAGAGCGTGTATACTCGTTTTTGACTACTAGACCAACTTAGCCTGTTCACAAGGCAATTTGAATCAGTCTCCCACCTCACAAAACCCCCACACGGGTTGCTCCAACACTGCTCCTATTCGGCAAGCGATTGACCTCCAAGAAACGGAAAATTCAACATGTTGCAAATGCGCGAGGCGATTGCGAATCTAGTGTTCTTACTGGTGACGACATCCCACTTTGTTTCATCGGTATGCCTAGCAAATCCGTTGATTCATGAGGATGAAACCCATGCGACTGAAGCGGGGTTTGAATCGATTTTCAATGGCGTCGACTTAGCGGGCTGGCAAGGGGCGACCGAAGACTACGAAGTCGTCGATGGTGCGATCACCTGTAAGCCCGAACGCGGTGGAATCCTCTTTACGACGCAAGAATTTGCCGACTTTACCGTCAAACTTGATTTCAAATTGTCCGCCGGCGGCAACAACGGACTAGCGATTCGCTACCCAGGCCACGGCCGCGCTTCGGTCGATGCCATGTGTGAATTACAAGTCTTGGACGATGAAGCGGCAATGTATAAAGACCTTGATGCTCGCCAATATCATGGTGCGATTTACGGCATGGTAGCGCCGCGTCGCGGGTTCTTGAAACCAGTGGGTGAATGGAATTCCCAAGAAGTAACCGTCCGAGGTTCGACCATCCAAGTAATCCTGAACGGAACAGAAATTGTCAACGCCGACGTGAGCGCCGTAACCGATTTTAAGGACGGTCAAGCTCATCCTGGCAAAGACTTGCAACACGGATACTTTGGATTTGCTGGCCATAACGATCCTGTCCAATTCCGTAATATCCAGATCAAGCGACTTGATCGATTTCGATTAGCCCATTTTTCCGCAGATGTCACCATTCCCATCGGGCATCGATGCATGGGCGTGTTGCCTCAAAAGTCGACTCGAATCGAAGACCGGCTGTTCGTTCATGGATTTGTGTTGACCGGCAGCGACCAGCCGATCGTACTGGCAGCCGTCGACTGGTGCGAGATTCGAAACGAATCCTACGATGCCTGGCGGCAAGCTTTGGCGGACGCCGCACAGACCACGCGGGACCGTGTCATTGTAAGTTCTCTGCACCAACACGACGCACCGGTCGTCGATGCTGGGGCAGCCCGTCTGCTGGCCGAAGTCGGTTTGCGAGGCGAACTTTTCGATGAACAATTTCACGCCGATGTGTTATCCCGAGTATCCCAAGCACTTCGTGACTCGTTAGCCGCCGCTCAACCTGTCACGCACATCGGCACCAACCAAACAACTGTCGAAAACATCGCATCAAGCCGCCGCGTCGTACGCGGTCCGCACCCAGCCCATCAACTCCGCATCGATCTCGGCC
>JANMNK010001160.1:0-3803 GCA_031373875.1 Pirellulaceae bacterium
AGTTAGACTTCGGTTCGCTTTTGACGCATAAACTTTGTGCGTCAATCGTGGCATTGCCTGGTGGTGTAATGGCAACACAGGGGATTTTGTTCCTCCATTCTAGGTTCGAGTCCTAGCCGGGCAGTTTTTTTCTTGGCCAATACATTGGTCAACCACTCCCATACGCCGGAGTTGGTTAACGCAACCATCCCATATGGGTGGTTTTTCGGCTGGCGATGGCTGTTGCTCGAGGCTGATTAGGATTTTCAATGAACCCTAAATCGGCCCGGCATCGTTTTTGGCATGCAGGGCCGAATCCATCAGGTATTGGAAACCGCAATGATCAAACAACCGGCTCGGATCAAGCATTCGGCGCTTCAAGCTCGGACGACATGCGCCGTCTACGACGCTTGATTTTTGTTGCGACCCATTCTTTGGTCATCGTCTCAAAAACTTCGGGCGATTCGTAACGAACGATCGATTTTCCTTCGGGAATCGGCCCAATGAGGCCTTTAAAGACAGGCATGCCGCGTAAAGCCAAATCCGTGCTGCAGTCGTCAATGCCGACTTGCGCATGGCTTTCGAGGATCGGTTCCGGAGAATGGAAATCGGTTATACGAATACTGCCGTCCTTGGCCCGTGTCACAACTCGAAAGATTTCTTTTTTGGCCATACCGTTACGGGCTCCACGTCTACTGATCAAAGGGTGCTGGAAAATTACTACTGCGCGTCGGCATTACTCATTCTTTTGACGTTTCGTCGATTCGAAAACGCCGCGAACAAGTGATAGCCTGTCGGGTTGCAATGATTGAGTTGCAAAATCACAGCGCTCACGTCTGATACGCACGCTGTCCTGTCGCAGAGCACCTTCATAAATCGGTATCAACCATTCGAAAATTGCTTAAACTTTGCCGACACGTGCTGATCGGAAACAACGCGCAAGGTGTCAAATCTGAAGGTCCAGGTGCAATCGCTATGGACGGTCGCCTTCCAAGCGTCGTGTCCGCCAATATGCTAGACAAAGCCAGTTTTGCCGTTCCTTGAACGCTTATCCGGCCCGTTTATAGGCTCAAAAACTCGAATGAAGTTCAATGTGCCCTTGCTTCTAACCCGTTGAACCATAAGAATTGTTGCGACTTGAAAAGGTGGTTGTCGGCTGGCAAATTGTCTTCGTGCAAATTCCAACGTGCAACCTATTCTTTTCAGGACAGAACCTGGAGGGTAGCCGAATGGTTAGGAACCTGATTCGAAATCAGGCGCTGGGAAACCAGTTGCGGGTTCGAGCCCCGTGCCCTCCGCTCTTTCGATGGATTTGTACACCGTTTTGCGATACGTGGTCTTCTGGATCGATCATTCGCGAAACTTAATCGCCGGTTGAGTCCCATCGATTTTTGCAAAGACCCTGAGAATTCTCGGGGTCTTTTCATTTGAAGCTCAGCTTTTCACGACGTTGCGTTCAGCGTTCTTGCGATCTATCTTCGTGCAGCAACCAAAGAATTGCTACCAAGTCGTACAAGCCATGCGCAACGATCGGCACCCATAGACTTTCGCTCCAGCAGTAGAGCACTCCCAAGTACACGCCGAATAAAGTTGCAAAAAAGAAGTACGCAGGACTGATGTAGTGCGCCAACCCGAAAGCGATCGCGCCCACCAAAATAGCGCCAAGGGTCGTGATGCTCGTCAAGCTGCTCGCCGAGGGCGGTCCTGCCAAGCTTGTTTGAAGCCAACCACGGAACAACAATTCTTCGCCGACTCCCGCTGAAAATGCGACAACGACGATCTGCGACAAGCTTAGCTTTCTCATCATCGGGATAACGAGCTGTTTCGTAACATCGACCAGCGTCTTCAGTCCCGGCAAAGGCAGCAATTCGATCCCGACCATCGCGATGACCATGGGAATCGTCGCCAAGACCCCGATTCCAAAATCGCGAGCTAACACGCCCGCCTGGTGCAATTTCGGCATATGAGCGCGCGGATCGATCCCCGTTAACCAACCCATCAATACGGCCAACACTCCAAGCCCGACTTCGAATCCCGCCATGAACAAGAATACGCGCTGGGATTCCGACAACTGAGGGCCATTGGACATTGAATCACTTTCATTCGTCGGTTCTGCCATCAATTGCCTCTAACTTTCCCATCCAATCGAAGCTGCCGTTAGCGTCCAACCGCCTACACAGCCATGCTATCTAAACTCCATTCGTGGCGACCATCCCAACAGATTGAGTCTCCGTATCGGCTCTCAATGGCGTAACTGCAGTCGCCATTCGTGTCCACCTCCGCTGCTTTCAACGAACTCCGGTAAACCGCCGCCAAGCAAATGACATTGTGTGTAATTGGGGGATTTGGTAAAGCCCGTCATCGGAATTCGTTCGCGACGCGTCACCAAATCGGATCGACCTGCGCGCCGTTCGTACGACAGACGATCAAGGAATGTCCCTGTTTCTAATAGTCAACTCTTTGCCAGCGTCCAAACAGAGTCACTTATCGCTCGAACATAACCACTCGCAAAAACGATCGCGCGCTAAGCGTATCGTTTCATTGCTTTAACAGTTGGAACAATACCCGTGTCGTCATCAACTCTCAATAGGCCGCTTGGAAGTACTGCGTCTTCGCAGATCCCGAGCGACGCTGCGTTGGAGTTAGAGTCACAACTCGTACGTCAGACGCAGCAACAACTTCGCGAAACGGTAGCCGAGATTGCCGAGCTTGCACAATTGCCAATTGACTTGGCCGACTTTGTCAATGGTTTCCTGCCGCGTGTTTCGTCCGCCATACTTGCTACCGGCGTTTGCATATGGCGATTCAAGACCGATTGGGAGCTAGTGGGTCAACTTTCTTTTCCCAGCGAATTGCTATCGCACGACGGGCAATCGCCACAAATGTCAACTTCGCGTTCCGTCTCCAAACGCAAATCGAGTGTCGAATCGGACCTAAGCGATACTTTCGACTCGATCCAAAACTACTGCGAACAAGGCCTTGGCTCGCCATCAGAATCGGAATATCCCATCGACGTTTTGATTGGAGCCAGCCATCGGATGACTCGCCCTTCTGCGGCTCATCAGCGATTGTTGGAGCGAGTTGCTCAAGAGCGACAACCGATTTTGGTCCCGCCTCGGAGCGTTCCTGTCTCAGGTGATCGGCCAAGCAATCCTATCGATCAAACAATCATCCTCGCACCGGCTCCGTTCGAGAGCAATCAAGAAACGTATTGGCTGCAAGTCATCACGCGACCTGCAGGCGGGCCGGCAACGCAGCGTGGCTACTTGCGATTTGTGGCACAGATGGCCGACCTGTTGGGTGACCATCTCAAGTCCTCGCGATTGCGAACCCTTGAGCGGGATCAAGCTCTCTTCTGGCAATGCGGCAAACTGATCGACGAAATTGCCAAAACACCCAATCACGCAACTTCACTGCGCAAATTGTGCGAAACCGTTCGCGGTTTGTGCTCGTCCGATCAAGTCTTCTTGGTCGCCAAAGTCTCCTCGAAAAAATGGCGAGTTCACGCTGCAAGCGGCCTGGATGCAGTCGACCCTAACAGCGATGGTCATCAAGCTCTAACGAAAATTGCTCAGTCTTTTCAAGAACGTTTTCAAGGAATTGCCGCAGTGCGATCCCATTCCTGGACTGCCAAGGAATCCTCGCTCTCGACAGAAAACCCCAGTCATTCTTCCAACAAATCAATCGACGTCGAGAGCGGCAATACGGCTGAAGTTATTCGCAATTCAGCAGCGACTTTGGCAGCACAACGAATCGACTGGCTAAGGCTCGACGATTCCTTGACGCCAGAGTGTGCAACCGCCTTGATTGTCGTTTGGTCGACT
>JANMNK010001172.1:0-6647 GCA_031373875.1 Pirellulaceae bacterium
ATCGATCGGTGCGGGCTCGCTCCAGTTTCCGACCAAGTCCCTGGCGCGAAGATAAACTTTTAATGGATCGGGAGAATTTGCTATCTTGATCCACGGCAAATTGGTGGCGGTAAGTTCCGATACTTGATCGAATCGTCTGTCCACGGTGTCAATCGCCAATCCAGTCCCAGGATAGTTCGCTGGATCGAAAACGAGTTCGGGAGATCTTATTTCTGAATTACCCGTAGCCGAGTCGTCAATGAGCGATTCCAGTCGAAAAGACTGTGGCAACAGTAATTCTGTGCCGCTTGTTGACAGTTGGATCGCCGTGATTTCGGGTGGTTGTTGGTCTGCGGGGCGCAATTCGCTCAAACGAAGCTGCATTGCAAGTTCAACATCTGCATAACTTGCGTTGCCCGCCAGATTATTTATTTGCCAAGGATCGTTCACAAGATCGAACAGCAGTCGCTGTCCATTATCACGCTCTACATAGGTCCAATCTCGGCTTCGGACTCCGATTTCAGTTACAAATGGTGATTGGAACGTATTGACATGTTGCACGAAAAAATCATCGCGGGTCGCGGCGGGATAACCTTCGAAACCACCGACCAAGGACTCTCCGTCCACATTGGTTGCGAGCCGAACTCCAGCAAGTTCAGCAATCGTCGGGGCAAGGTCAATCGACAGTGCGAGTGAGCTGTCCTCGACATGGGTGCGCTGACGCCCGTCCCAAATAAACATCGGTACGCGGGTCGAAGCGTCATACGAAGCGTTCTTTCCGCCCATCGCGTGCTCACCCAGCATGAACCCATTGTCACCGATGAAGACTATCAGGGTATTGTCAAGCAGCTTTTGATTCGCCAATTGTTGATAGATCGCTTCAATACCATCATCGACCGACTGCAACGACTCGAGGCGTTGGCGTTCCGAATTTGTAATCGAGTTTATTGTGCTTTCTGACAAAGGCAACTTTCCCGGCTCGGGAATATTGAATGAGGGCGGACGTGGCAATTGATAGTTCGCAAATGTCCCGCGGTATTGCGGGGCAGGTATTGCGGGTAGATGCGGCCCAAATGGATTAACCATTGCGAAAAATGGACTCGGGTCCGAATTGCTAACGCCTATAAAAGTCGAAACTCGATTTGTCAAAACGTCCGTCTGGTAGTCCGTGGCAGCTGACTGATAGATCACGCCGTTGTCGTTGAAACTGTCCCCAAAATAATTCGTTGTCTGCAAAGCAAAATAGTTGTCCCAACCCGGTGGAATTACTAAACTCGAGTCGGGTCTTAGTTCAATGTTTTCGAATGGTTGCGATTGCCCTTTACCAAACATGCCGGTTCGGTAGCCAGCATTTTGAAGCCATTCAGGGAGCGTACTGTCCGGTTCGAAGTTCGCCCCACCTCCGGTCGGTGCAACGTTTCCCAAGACCCCAGTGTTGTATGCATTTAATCCGGTTAAAACCGACGCTCGCGAAGGGCCACATAATGCTGTTGGAACAAAAGCGTTTTTAAAATTGACTGCTTCGTTTTGCACCAGCGAATTGACGAAAGGCATGTACTGAACTTCATCCGGTCGCATGTCATCGGGCATGACGAACAAGATATTTGGCCGAAAGTGTTTATGGACCGATTCCGTACTTATGTTGCCAGCGATATCCGTCGCGATCGCGTAGAATTCTAAACGATGATTTGCAAGAGTTGCATCGTTCACGGTAATGGTCCAGTCGCCGTTTGAGTCCGCGACTGCTTCTCCAACTTTGCCAAGTCCCGACTGAAAGACCTCTACGATTGCGAATGGTTCCGCTAAGCCCGAGATTTGGAAATCGTATTCCATCGGCATGGAATCTAACCGAGTCACTTCCATCCTTGGCGGAAGAGGAGCTTGTCGATCCACCGTCAAACTTGATGCGACAGACGACGACATCGCATTCAATCCGCTATCAAAACTGTCTGCCGTCAATACGTAGCTGCCGTCGCTTGTCTCCGACGGAAGCGGAACCGACCAAAGCCCGTCTTGGTCCGCAATCGTTTCCGCCATCTGTCCCAACACCGAATCTTGGATACGGACAATCGCGTTTGTTTGAGCGTTGCCGCTAACTGTGATGATCGCAGCGTTCGTTACGCCATCGCTCGCGGAGCGGCCGGTATCGGGCTGGTAGCCATAAATGTTGACAGGGAAAAATTCGCTGCGCCCCGATTCGGAGCTGACATTGCCTGCAACATCCGTTGAGGTGGCCAAGAAAACGAATCGATGATTTGCAAGTGCCGCGTTCAATACAGTTACGGTCCAGAGGCCGCTGCCATCGGCCGTCGCTTCCCCCACCTTACCTAACCCAAATTGAAAAACTTCAACCAAGGAATTTGATTCCGTGGAGCCAGAAAGCTGAAAGTCATAGACTCCAGCGTCTGAAGCCATTCGACTAAGCGCAATTTGTGGCGAGTCTGGTTGCTGTCGGTCGAGCGTTAAGGAAGTTGGAGGCGATGAGGACTGAAAAACTTCGCCGATGTAAGTTGTGGCCGAAAGGAGGTACGCCCCATCGGTTAGCGTATCCGGCAATTGGACCGACCAAAGCCCGTCTTGATCCGCAATGGTCTCCGCTATCTGTCCCAACACCGCATCTTGGATACGGACAATCGAGTTTGTTTGAGCGTTGCCGCTAACTGTGATGATCGCGGCGTTCGTTACGCCATCACTAGGGGTGCGGCCGGTATCAGGCTGGTAGTCAGAAATGTTTACAGGGAAAAATTCGCTGTGCCCCGATTCGGAGCTGACATTGCCTGCAACATCAGTTGCAATCGCAAAATATTCAAAGCGGTTATTGACCAGCGATGCATTGGAGATTGTGAGGGACCAGTTTCCCACGCCGTCTGCAATCGCCTCACCAACTTTACCAAGCCCGCTTTGGAAAACTTCGACTAGCGCGTCGGCCTCGGCGATGCCCGATGCGGCGAAGTCATAAACACTGGGATCGGATGCTTGACGAGCAATGTTGATCGAGGGCGACGCGGGAACAATTCGGTCAAGCCATGCATAACTTGGAGAGGAAACGGAAAGCGGATTCGAATTAGCGTCAAAGCTTTCTGCAATTAGCGAATATTCGCCGTCCAGCATGGACTCAGGCAAATCGACCGACCATCCGCCCAAGTCATCGGAAGTTGTTTCGGCAAGTTGCCCCAACACGCTATCCGAAATCCTGACCGCAACATTCGCTTCCGAGCTCCCAGCAAGTGAGATGAATGGTGCATTGGTCACCCCGTCCGAATTCGATCGACCGTTATCCGGTGCAAGTGCCAGAATGTCGACAGCCAATAGATTGCGAGCGTCCAATCGCTCAATAAACAAGCTGCGGAACATAGAAATTCTGAATCTACTTTTTCGTCGCATCGATCGCCATCCAATTTCCAAAGACTGCTGAATGTCGTATACGTTGCTTGCCGAAACGTATTGGAGTCTTTTTCCGAACGCAAAACAATCAGCTAGAGGAGTCGAGTTGAGCTCCAAGAACCGCCATATACACCCATGAAAACTGCGTATAGAAATCTTCTTTCCGCGTCCTCAGCTAAAACCCAACGATCTTTCATCGGCAAGATCTCGAATAACACAGAGAAATAAAACGCCAAACGCCAAATCGAGCGTTTTAACGAACAGTTATTTTCAATTACGTAGAATTAAAAGTTTGTAGCCTTTGAGTCGTTTCGTTTTCGATTTGATAAAGGTAAATTGTGGAGTAGATATCGTAAGTTTCTTCAAATCCTCGCCAACTGCGTTTCCCCAATGTTTCCGTTTCGTAATGTAAATTCCCAATATTGGTCCACATTGAGTCGGCGTGAACTCATGCGGGTCGGAGGACTTAGTGCGTTTGGACTGAGTTTGCCTGAGCTATTACATGGACGAGCTTTAGCCAAAGCAAACAATGCCATCGACGGTACGAGTTCATTCGGGCGTGCCAAGTCATGCATCGTGCTGTTTTTGCTTGGCGGTCCTCCCCAACATGAGACTTGGGATCCAAAGCCAGACGCACCGTCGGAGATACGAGGGGATCTTGGCTCGATCGAAACGGCAACACCCGGGCTACGTGTCGGCGAACTGATGCCACTGACAGCTAAGCTGACCAATCACATCGCGGTGCTCCGTGCAATGTCGACTGACGACAACGCGCACTCGTCAAGCGGTTACTGGATGCTGACGGGTAATCCGCATGCGCCAAAGAACACCGAAAACGCAACTCCCGGCGCTCCAAACGATTGGCCATGCTTGCCCGCAGTCGTTAGGCATCTCAAAGGCGATGCGGCAAGCATTCCCGGATCCGCGCGTTTGCCAGATGAAATTTGGAACACCGGTCGAATCTTGTGGCCCGGGCAAGATGCCGGCTGGTTGGGCGACAATAGTGATCCTTGGCTCTTGACGTGCGACCCCAGCAAACCTGATTTCAAAATCGCGGATATTGCATTGCCACAAGAGATTAGCCTAAGCCGATTTGGGCAACGTCGAAAATTGCTCGATAGCATGAATCGGTACCTTGAGCGAGTTCAAGCTACACCGGAGGTCAGTCGTTGGACAAGCTTGCAGCGCAAAGCAGTAGAACTGCTGCAAGCGGAGGAGGCTCGCCGCGCGTTTGCTTTAGAACAAGAATCCGAAGCGACGCGCGATCGGTACGGTCGCAATCGATTCGGACAAAGCGTGTTGCTGGCACGGCGACTCGTCGAAGCTGGACTATCGATGGTACAGGTAAACTGGATGCGATGGGCAGACGATCCCGACAACGCTCCGGCTTGGGATACGCATGCCAAGAACTCGGAACGGCTCAAGACCGCGCTCATGCCACCGATGGACCAAGCTTACTCGGCGCTAATCGAAGACCTGGACCAACGCGGGCTTCTCGACGAAACATTGGTCGTATGCATGGGCGAGTTTGGCCGCTCGCCGCGCATCAACCCAAGTGCCGGTCGCGATCACTGGGGGCATGTCTTTTCCGTTGCACTTGCCGGTGGCGGTGTCCGCGGCGGGATCGTACACGGCAAATCGGATCGACAAGGCGGTTTCCCACTCGAAGGCCGCGTCGAACCCCAAGACTTGGCCGCAACGATTTTCCACTGCCTAGGCTTCAAACCCGAAACAGAAATCCACGATCGGTTCGGTCGACCTTTTGCAATTAGCAAAGGCAAACCCATCGAGCAAATCTTAGTGTAGAGCGATTGTCCTCAATCGCTCAGGAAAACAGTGTAGAGCGATTGTCCCCAATCGCTCAGGAAAACAGTGTAGAGCGATTGTCCCCAATCGCTCAGAACACCTTCGGCATAAACTTCCGACTTAAACCCACCAACACCAAATCTAGCCCGACGCCCCATTAGTACCTCAAAATCTCTCCCAACCCCATTGCAAGCTCGCATCGACTTGTCATAAATCCTAAGCAGGCGTCTGGGACTTGACGACGTATTCCATAATTACCAAGTAATGGCAAGCGGCGGCGGCAATGACGGAAAGATGCCAAACCGCGTGGTAAAATCGACCTTTGTGATCGAACATCAAGAAGAAAACGCCAAGCGAATATATCACCCCGCCCAGTCCCATGCCAAGCAAACAGCCATTGGGAACTTGCATCGCCAGCGGAATCACAGGCACCCAGCCTAACAACAGGTACGTCGTCACAGTAACCGCGTTCACTTTGCGGCGTACAACCACTTTGGACCATAATCCATACAGTGCAACGACCCACAAAAAAATCAACAAAGGAGTCCGCAGGTCGCCGCCGTACTGCCACACAAAAGGTGTGTAGCTTCCCGAAATCATCAAGTAAATCGTGCCTTGGTCCCAAGCGCGCATTTTGGTGCGTCGACCCGGCTCCATGCAAGCATGCGATAGTGTCGAGAACACGAACACCAATGTCGCGGAGACGCAATAAACAGCACAGCTAAGAATGAGGCCTAGCGATTTGTCCTTGACCATCGACATCATCCAAATCGTTCCCAAGATGGCGATGAAAATGCCAAGAGCATGGGTTGCTGTATTACTCCATTCGTCGTCCGATGGCTCGGGCGGAATGTTCATCTGATCGTCGTGCACGAGAAAACCTAACTCGAAAAAAACGCTTCTTTGGAAAAACTACACCGTATTCGGTCGACAAGCCCAGCCGCAAACTTGACCGTGTGCGTGTGATACTCGAGTAGTCAGCCCTGGCAATTAATTTAACGTCAAAGCGATAAATTGACTATCCTAGAAATCGATCCCAATTCAAAGACAACTATACACAGCCTCGCCTATTGTTCGGATTGTTTGCAATTCATTTTAAAAACTGCGTTGATTCGCATCCTTTGGTAAAGAACGAAGGCTAAGTCACACATACGGGCACAGAAAATTTTGGCCACCAAATCCACAGCCCCAAGTTGCGAAAAACACGCTGAGCATAATTCAACCCATTGCTGTCTCAAGTAGGTCGTTTCAGAAAACCCGTAGAACGGATTTTAATCCGTTAATTCCACAAAGCATGTAGAATGCATTTCAATCCTTTGCTTTAGAAAACTCATGTTCACAAAAACCGACTACAACATAAGTCTGTAACGGGTTAAAACCCGTTCTACGTTTCAACGATCACGTTGGCCATTGCGAACGTACCTAAGTGCAAAACTCTTTTTGTAGAGTGCATTACGCGTTGCACAGGAATATTTTAG
>JANMNK010001180.1:0-3247 GCA_031373875.1 Pirellulaceae bacterium
AAACTCGCAAGCCGATCCGTACAAGATCATCGCTCGCATCGTCAAGACGATTGCATCAGTTAGCTAGTACCTAGTCGATTTTACTAGCAAATATAAAATCACTCCTAACCACTCTTTTCGCACCGAAAGACCATCCCAAGTGGGAGAATTTCTTTCGTTGTGAAATGGGTGGTTTTTTCGTTTCCTATCGCCTTGCGGTTCAACCGAGCAAAAGCGGAACTTCGAAAACGGCAATCCACTTCAAAGCATTGACCAAGTGTCCTTTTGCCGCAGAGGCCTTCTGAGGATTGCACCGCTGTTTGCAGGCGAAAAATTGGTAATTTTGCCAATTCGAATGTTCTTCTGACATTTTTCCCCTGCCGTGATCCGATTGATTCGAATAATCTATTGCCAATTGATCAGGACTCGACCAGGCACAGCACGACAAGCTTCGTTGATTGCGGTCGAAAATGTTTCTAAGGACTCTTGTCCAAATGGGCTGCGGTTTCCACCCTCATTTCGTAACCGCAACGATCAATTATGCCCCGCTCGAAGATGAGTTATTGTGCAAGTCATGTGAGGCTTGCCACGCCTGCATGACCTTTGTTCAATTCTCTGGATTCACCTAATGCCCAATTCGTCCGATGTTTCAACTGAAGTTACGTTTCATGATTTTGCACTTCGCCCCGAACTGATTCAAGCAATCGATCAATCTGGCTACACGATCCCTACGCCGATCCAAGCTCAATCGATTCCTGTCCTTCTCGAAGGTCGCGACCTTCTTGGACAAGCTCAAACAGGTACTGGTAAGACCGCTGCATTTGCGCTTCCGATGTTGCATCGAATCAACATTGCAAAACGACAACCTCAAGTCCTCGTGCTTACCCCTACTCGCGAATTGGCTATCCAAGTTGCCGATGCGTTCGAACGCTATGCCGAGTTCATTCCAGGCTTTTGTGTCGCCGCAATTTACGGCGGTCAGGACTACATGGTGCAATTTCGCCAACTTGACAAAGGCCCTCACGTTATCGTGGGAACGCCCGGACGTTTGGTCGACCATATGCGCCGCGAATCACTTAAGTTAGGCGAACTGCAAGGATTGGTGCTGGACGAAGCGGATGAAATGCTCAAGATGGGCTTTACCGAAGACGTTGATTGGATTCTCAGCCAGTTGCCCAAGACGCGTCAGAGCGCTCTATTCTCGGCGACGATTCCCGATCAAATTCGCCATATTGCCAGCAAGCATCTGACGTCGCCTGTTGAAATTACGATCCAACAAAAATCCGCAACTGCCGACACGGTAGAACAACGATACGTAGTTGCAGCACCTGCTCAAAAGCAGCTTGTTCTTAGTCGGGTCCTCGAGGCCGAAGCGCCTGATGCCACGATTGTGTTTGTAAAGACTCGCGATACGTGCGAACCCTTAGCCGAATATCTCATGTCGCAAGGTCATCGCGCGGCAGCTTTGCATGGCGCGATCGCTCAAAAGCAACGCGAACGTATTGTCGACAACCTTCGCGCGGGACATTTGGATGTCGTAGTTGCAACGGACGTGGCTGCACGCGGGCTCGATGTCAAGCGAATTAGCCACGTCATCAATTACGATCTTCCTTTTGACAGCGAAGCTTATGTTCATCGCATTGGACGAACGGGAAGGGCAGGCCGCACAGGTCAAGCCATTCTGTTCGTTAGTCCTCGCGAAAAAGGTCGTTTGAAAAGACTTGAAAGCGCAACCCGCCAACGCATCGAACCGATGGACGTTCCCGGCAATCGCGAAATCAACATCAAGCGAGTCCAACAATTCCATGTCAAGATTTCCGAAGCGATCAATAGCTCCGAAATGGAAGCTTTCGAATCGGTAATCGAACAATTCCGCCGTGCAAATCCCGATATCGCAATCGAAAAAATTGCTGCCGCCGTTGCCGTTATGGCCAACAACGGAAAATCGCTGCTCGAACGCGGTGAATTTAAGTCGTCCGGTTTTGATGCAGGCTCGTCTCGCAAAGAATTCGATCGACCTAAGAAGTTCGGTGGACGCGGAGAGCGACGAGAACGTGGCAGCAGTGACGCAGGCATGGAAACATTCCGCGTCGAAGTTGGCCATGATGATCGGGTTGCTCCGGGCAACTTAGTTGGCGCCATCGCTAACGAAGCTGGTTTGGACAGCGCGGATATCGGACGCATTCGAATTCACGACAGGTACAGCACGATCGATTTGCCATCAAGCCTATCGGACGACATCGTGATTGCACTTCGCCGAGTCCAAGTCCTTGGAAAACGACTCAACATTTCACGCGAACGAAACAGCCCATTCAAGGGCCAATCCGACGATCGTCAGGACCGACCACGTGCTGACAGACCAAATAGCGACCGTCCTCGACCAGAACGATCCTCAAAAGACCGACCTCAAAGTGATCGTAGCGGCAAGAAGAAGTCCAAGTTCAAAAAGAAAATGGTAACCGCTTAGTCGACAACCCGAGAAACAAAGTCTGAACATTAGAAATGACTCAGGGCGATTGATGGCAACCCGCTATCAATCGCCTTTTTTCATTGGTGCTAGTACAAAAGCATGCGGGCCACGTTGATGTAAATGACAATCCCAAGAATGTCGTTGATTCCTGCGACAAAGGGATTGCTCATCAAAGCGGGATCCAAACCGGCTTTCCTGAAGATAAGTGGCAACGCACCGCCACTCATGGTTCCGCATACAACCACGCACATAATCGTAATCGGGATGATCAGGGCGGCATTGAAATTCGGAGCGAGGAACATCGCCGATATGAAACCGATCGTGGCAAGTGCAGCGCCTAAGAATAATCCTGTCTGCAACTCGCGCCGTACGATCCGCCACATATCACTAAACTGGACATCGCCGGTTGCGAGGGCTGTAATGATCAACGTCGACGATTGACTGCCAGAATTGCCGCCACTGCCGATGATCAATGGAATGAACCAAACAAGCCAATCAAATTCGGCAAGTTCCGTTTCGTAATGTCGCAAGGCCAAAGCAGTTAGTAACCCAGCAAAAAAAAGGATCGTTAACCAAATCCCACGTTTCCAGGACAACGTCAAAACCGAGGTTCGCATATAACTATCGACCAACGGATCCACTGCCGCAATTCGCTGAACGTCTTCAGTGGCTTCTTCATACAAGACGTCGATGACGTCGTCGTGCGTGATGATCCCGAGCATGTGTCCATGATCATCAACAACGGGAATGGCTAATAAGTTGTAGTGCGCGACTTGCTTGGCGACAGCTTCTTGGTCA
>JANMNK010001222.1:0-4935 GCA_031373875.1 Pirellulaceae bacterium
GTCGATCGGCAACTGAATTCGGTTTTTGGGTTAGATGTTCCCGAAGTCGCGAATTCGCTTTCACCAAGGCAGAACTTATCTCAACATGTAGCAAAATGGACCGCCGCTTTTCGTACCGTATTGCCAAGAAATCGCAAGGAAAGCGAAGAGTCCGGATTGCTCATTTTCAATCCTCACAGCGGGCCAGTGCGATGTTTCATCCCGGGTTTGCAGGGGAATTATTCCCCAAGTGAAGCCTCTAGGATTTATGCGAGTCATGCTTCCGGAGGCAGTTCGTCGATCGTTGTCGATGTCCCCCCTCTCGGAATCGCGAGAGTGGTTCCCAATGGAGAGTCCCGCGGCGGTAAAGGCCGTGGAATGTTGCTTGCCCAGACGGATAACTTAGTCAACGAGTTTTTTGAAAGTCACATCCATTCGGAACGAGGTTACTTAAAATCTATTTACCTCAATGGGCTTCGAGGAAATCGGGCAAGCGGGATGCTGACGCTGGGAGGATTGAACGCGGAATCGCAAAGCACTGTACGGATGCAATGCGACAAGCTTGAAATTCTGGAAACGACTCCTGTAACCGGACGAATAAGAACGACCGGAAAGCTGCTGGAGAATGATCGAGTCGTGCTCGAATATCGGCTCGATTACGTGCTTTGGAGAGGTTCCCGAATTTTGGAAATTCATGGAAGCGTATCGAATGTCAGCCTCTCAAAAGCCAAGTACCTGGCTTGGCGTTGGGCGTGGCCGACAGAATCGTCGATCTTTTCGACTTGGCATTGTGGCAGTCGAACGGGCTTTGGTTCGCTCGGTGGCTACACTCCGATGGCAATCGAGGTGGATGATGCCGAAAACAAGTTGCTCCTCCTCACGTCAGAGTTGCCTTTACAACGTAAAGTGACGGAGCGTTTTATTGACTCGATAATTAGCTTCGAGGATTTGGCTTCGCGAAGTTTTCGATTGGGAATTGGGGTGAATTGTCCTCGGCCTTATCAAGCGTCCCTTGAATGGTCCCAGCCCGCCATGGTGTGTTCCGATGACGGTTTCCCGCTGTCAGTAGGAAATGCAGCTTGGTTTTTGCAAGTAAATATGCCGAGTGTCACGGTGAACCCAATCGACTCATTGTTGGATTCAGGCCACAATGTTTGTGGAATGCGAGTGCAAATTCACGAAACAGAAGGCAAAACCGGAACAGCACGAGTGCGATGCTTTCGGGCCATCGAATCAGCAGATCGTGTGGATTTTCAAGGAACAAGTCTCGGTAAACTGATTGCCGAAGACGATGGCTTTTCGATTGCGATTCGATCGAACGAATTATCGCAAGTTGATATTCGCTGGAAGCGAGCTTAACAATGTCCAATGGCAATAACGAAGACAAAGATCTGACGAACCAGACCGTTGCAGGCTACCGAGTTTTGCATAGGCTAGGGCGTGGCGGTATGTCGGCCGTTTATTTGGCGTTTCACGAAAACCTGCGTCGGCATGTCGCCTTCAAGGTTTTGCGGCAGGACCTAGTCGGATCAAGCGATCATCAGCAACGATTCCTGCAGGAAGCCCGCGCGGCAGCTTCGCTCATCCATCCGAATATTGTTCAAGTCTACGACATTGGCCAAGCGGAACAAATTCACTTTATCGCGCAAGAGTACATACCCGGCACGACTCTGAGAAACTACATCCAGCGTTCCGGTAGTCTGCCCATTCCCGAAACGCTGTCGATCATGTTGCAGATTGCTGCGGCTATTCAGAAGGCGTCGTCGGTTGGAATCGTGCACCGGGATATCAAACCCGAAAATATTTTGTTGACGCCGGATGGTGAGGTCAAAGTCGCCGACTTTGGATTAGCTCGGGCTCGAGGTCAAGATACAAGCTTGACGGATGTCGGAGTAACCTTAGGCACGCCACTCTACATGAGCCCGGAGCAGATTCAGGGACAGCCAATTGATTCTCGTAGCGATCTTTATTCCTTAGGAGTTACGGCGTTCCATATGCTTGCAGGTCGGCCCCCGTTCGAAGGCGACACGGCTCTAGCATTGGCCGTGCAGCACTTGCAAAACCCTCCGCCCGATCTAGCTCAATTGCGGCCAGATGTACCTCAAGAGTTGATCGCGATCATCAATCAACTCCTGGAAAAATCGCCCGACAATCGAATCAGTTCGGCAGCTACGTTGATTCGGTTACTTCGAGAGATCGTGGACTCGATGCATTTGAATTGGCGCACGGACCATCCGTTGCCGCTTGCAAATCTCGTGGTCGATAATCAGACGGATTTGACGGCAAAGACCATGCGGCTTCAGGTCGTTACTTTGGAATCGAGTAAAGCAGCGCGGCGCATTCGGATCAGGAACATGGCCGCCATCACCGGTTCGTTCGTCTTGTTTTTGTCTGCGTTTGCTTTCGCGTCCTCTTATCGTCGCGAGCCATTGTTGTCTGATCAGTACGTGCAGCCACCCGATATCGAGTGCAAAGCTTCCGTTGGCCAGCAATATTTTCATGCATTGTTGACGGACACAATTCCAGCTTGGCGTGCCGTCGAAGAGTGTTTTCCCCAAGACGGTTCGTTGCTTTCCAAAAGTTATAACGTCAAAGCTTGGCTGCGATTGTCGCGAGCTTACACTCGCCAGAACGAACTTGATCGTGCTCGCCAGACGCTTTTCAAAATCTTAAGGCTGGAAGGGGACGCGGACCCGGCGATGAGAGTTCTAGCACTTATTCAAGCGGCTGAGATCGAAGCGATCGAAGGGAATAGCGAACGAATGAAGGAGTTGCGAGAGGAATCCAAGTTGCTATACGCGTCGCTTCCTCAAAACCGACAGGATTTCGTCGACAAAGCAATGACTAAGGAATGCCAAGTCATCTGGAATGCAACGGATCCCGTTCCGCCTTTGCCCGCAAAGTCGAGCACCTAATCGGTTCGACTATTCATGACGACACGCAAGCTCTTTTGCGGATGCTCGTTTTGTTGCGCAATATTTTGATTCCCGTTAGAAGAGAGTTTTTTCAACATGTCACTTCAGTCGCCAACACAAGTGGAATTGTCTTTCGGCGAGCAGCGACTCGCATTGAACGTCAGCGAGAATTCGCTTTGCTTAATAAAGTCGGACGTACCGTCGATGGATGATTTGACGACGGCCATAAAGACTGCATGCGACGCACCCTTGGATTTTCCTCCGTTGCCACAAGCCATTTTTGCTGGCGACAAAGTAGCTTTGGCGGTCGACGCCAACATTCCGAGAATCCAAGACTTTATTCTCGGGCTTGTTCAAAACCTCATATCGAACGGTACGTCGCCGGATGATTTGTCTGTGGTTTTGTCAACTGATTTATTTGGCGTTCGGGAAAAACTCATTTCCCTTTTGCCACCAAATTGCATTGTCAAAGTCCACAACCCTGACGATACGGCAGAGCTTGCTTACATTGGTGCCGAAGAATCAGCAGAGCCGATCTATATCAATCGAACTTTGGTTGACGCAGATGTAGTCATACCCTGCGTAATTTGTCGTCAAGTGGACTCGTTTGGGTATGGAGGTCCGGGTGCAATTGTTCCCGACTTCGTCGATGGCAAGACACAAAAACGTTTCGAATCGCAGTTCCATCAAGGTCCGAGTATCGCGTCTTCCGATTATGGCAACTCAACCGCATACACGCTTGGCGTGCTCGCCAGCGTCGTCGTGGTTCCGGGCGTTGACGATAGTATCGTCGCAATATTTGCGGGCGAGCCTAACAAGACCATGGCCTCTGCTCGGGAACGATTGATTGAAGCATTGCCAAACGCGGGAACGAATGCATACGAATTGGTAATTGCTCAAGTCGACGGCGACCAAACTCAGCAAACATGGGAAAACGTTGCCCGGGCAATTCTCACTGCACAAGCGAGCGTCTCGAAGACTGGCTCGATCGTAGTTATCTCTCAACTCGAAACACGCGTTGGCGGTGCCTTAACGATTTTGGCAGGCATCGATAGCGAAGACAAAATGTCGAGGCGCATCACCGAATCGACGTTAGCCAATTCCGCTGTTGCAAGAACTTTACTCGATGTGCGTTCCCGCAACCCAATTTTTCTGTTGTCGCGATTGACGAGAGAACCAATTGAAAGCATAGGTCTTGGGTTCGTCGAGAATCTGAAGGACGTCGAACGCCTGTCGAAAAAAGTAGATAGCTGCCTTGTTCTTGGTAGTGCCCAATATCGATCACGTTTCGAAGCAACTAGCAGCTTGTCTGCTTCCAAAAAAGCCTAGCCGATGAATTGAAATCAAGTATGACTACACTTTTCAAGTTGCCCTTTTTGACCTCTATCCGACTGACAGGTAGCGATCGAATATCCCTACTGCAAAATCTGTGTACCCAAGACATTCGTGGTCTGACAAGTAACAGCGGGCGAGAACTGTTTATTACGGATGTAAAAGGTCGAGCAATTGGGCACGGCATCGTTTCGGCAGATGCGGATTCGATTCAACTACTCTTGGCCAATGAGGATTCGGCAAAAATGCTCTCGCATCTCGATCGTTATATCATTCGCGAAGATGTGAGCCTGACGGATGAATCGAAGGATAGAGTTTGGTATGCCACAAAAGGCGACATTGCCGAATTATTGACATTCCCTTTGTTAGAGGCCGCTTATTCCTGGACCAATGCCGAGTGTATCTCCGCAGGTACTTTGGGTTGTACCGTCTATCGTTGGCCAGTCGTCGACGTGGATGGATTTGTTGTAGGTGTTCGCATCGAAGACCAAGCAACATTTGAGAGACTGCTGGCCGATCGACAATGCCGAATTGGAAACGAGCAAGAATTTGCAGTGGAACGTATCAAGGCAAACTGGCCGTGGTTCGGAGTGGATTTTAACGAACAGAATCTTCCTCAAGAAGTAGATCGAGACCGCCAAGCGATTTGCTTTACGAAGGGTTGTTACTTGGGGCAAGAAACGATCGCGCGTTTGGACGCGTTAGGCCA
>JANMNK010001250.1:0-3894 GCA_031373875.1 Pirellulaceae bacterium
GAACTCGACGGCTGCTTTTACTCCCACCCCCCCGCAACTCGAGAGCGAATCGCGACAAGTTCGCAATTCGCAGGCAGACCTTTCAAGTCACCGTGCATTCTACTCGCACCTTAGTCACGTAACCGCATACTCAGTAGTGCGTTTAAAGTTTGCAACCTGACCGCGTGAGCTTAGCTTCCCCCCGCCGCGAAACACAAAAATTCCCCCCCTCTTCGTCTTACGCGCGCCCAGCACCTCGAATGAATCAAGATGTCGTGACGGTTGTCCGCCACACGCATTGGTCTCACCTAAAAGCAGTATTCACTTGACGGAAAACGGAGACTGATGGCTTGTCACGCTCATAGAGAAATGCTGAAATCCCGTAAACGATGACGAATCTGTAACTATTATCGATGACCAGGTCGTCTCCAAATCTGGATCGCTACTTCATACCCCATCACCCTCCACACGATTTTTATTTCTCATCCCATTTTGACGTACATCTTTCCTGAATTCACTCGCTCACTCAACGCATTCAACGATTATTTAATTTGACTTTGAGTGGTCTCCATGGATAAGGGTTGCGTCGTCGCATCCTCTTTTCACATTGCTCATCCTGGGCACTATTAGGAACTATCGCATGAAACGCAGCTTTCTAAGTCAACTGTTTAAACACAAGCTGGATGCCCCCAGATCACTCACGGCGATTAACCGAAAGAAGTCCCGATTGGCCTTATCGCTTCGGTGCGAAAGACTCGAGGATCGACGTTTGTTGGCTGCAGGCGTTCTCGATGCCAGCTTTGGAACCGCCGGTAAAGTGACGACCCCTGTAATTGGGTCCGAACTACTTTTATCCCTTTCAGTCCAGCCAAACGATGGCAAGATCGTTGCAGTGGGTGTTTCCGACAATAGTGCGGATGGAAAATTCGCCGTCGTGCGATACAACAGCAATGGCTCGCTCGACAGTACTTTCGGAGTTGGTGGTCGAGTCGCAGTCAACTTTGTTTCGGGCAACGACACAGCGAATGATGTTGCCATTCAGCCCGATGGCAAGATCGTAGTGGTGGGACAAGTTTCAAGTGGTGGGCTTGATTCAGCGTTAATGCGACTAAACGCCGATGGAACTTTGGACAGTTCTTTTGGCGTTGGCGGTAAGCTGATTGTACCCGTCAACTCAACACAAACAGACTTCTTTTCGTCTGTTGCGATTGACACTAGTGGAAGAATTGTCGTCAGCGGTGCTGTGTACTCTGCGACAACTTTGCTTGACATGACTGTCTCCCGTTTTCTGCCCAATGGGACCGCCGATGCGTCGTTTAATGGCACAGGTCGCGCGACGATAGATTTCCAGACTCCGCTGTCGGGCTCGAACTTCGATTATGGCCAAAGCGTCCTGATTGACTCAGCAGGTCGAATCGTAACCGGCGGATATACCACGAGTTCCGGAGGCGTGACCAGTTTTGCTTTGACCCGGCTACTTCCAAGCGGCATATTGGACACTTCCTTCGATGGTGATGGGAGAGCCACAGCAAGCCTAACTGGGGTCTTTGGCAATACTTCCATAGCGACGACGGGTTTCTCGGTGGCGTCTCAGGCAGATGGTAAGCTCGTTATTGCGGGCGGCCATGACTCCAAGTTTGCTCTGGCAAGATTTGATGCTGCAGGATCGCTTGACGCTTCATTTGGCTCCTCCGGGAAAATTATAACCGCACTCCCAGGGACAAATAATTCGCGTGTCCAGTTTGTCGATATCCAGACCAATGGCAAGATTGTTGCCGTCGGGTACGCCTTATCAAATACGCAACGCTTTTTTGCCGCTGCGCGATACAATAGCAACGGTTCGCAGGACACAACGTTTGATGGCGATGGAGTAGCGCTCACATCATTCGCATCCGGAATCTCCACGGGCGACCAAGCGTTGGCTGGCGCTTTGCAAGAAGATGGCAAAATAATCGTTGCGGGGCATGTAGGAAACTCTGGAGTAACGGATTTCGCTCTGGCTCGTTTCCAGGGCGACCCCGTCCTTGTTAATGCTGGCGGTCCCTATTTCGTGTCCGAAGGCGGCAGTGTCACGCTTAATGGTATCGCGCCAGATATTGCCCCCCCGCCTCCAAGCTTTGCCTGGGATCTCGACGGTGATAATGTCTACGGGGAAACTGGTTCAGATGCTTCACGCGGTGACGAAATTGGTCCAAGCCCGACCTTCACTCCTGTAGGCCTCGAAGGACCTATGTCCGTTGTTGTTTCGTTGCGAGTGACAGACGTTGGTCAGCCCGATCAATTCGATACCGCCATCATTAATGTCGTAAACTACGCACCAGTAGCCGTCGATGATGCAGCAAGGACCTACGAAGAACAATTGGTCACTATAGCTGTATTGGATAACGACTCCGATGTTGCCGGAGAACTGGATCCCTTGACCATCGTTTCTGTCAGCGGAGCAACCAAAGGTATTGCAACGATCGATAACGACAGCGGCGTTATTCACTACTTACCGAACATCAACGCGACGGGTGTCGATACCTTTTCGTATACAGTAAGCGATGGAGATGGTGGCGAAGCGATTGCCAGCGTCGAGGTAACTATTCGCAATCTTGTCGACTTTTCAGGTCGTGTTTTTCTTGACGCGAACAACGATGGTATTTTTTCGCTACTTGATGGTGACGTTGGGCTTGATGGTGTTGATGTCAACGTTATCGATAAAGCCACCATGCAAGTCGTATTCTCCGATGTTTCCAACACAGACGGATCGTACTTTCTGAATTCCAATTTGCACGGTGGGATGTATCAGTTGGTCGAAAATTCTTCGTTCCGCTCGACAACCAATTTGCTTGACGGCAAAGAATCCGCCGGTAGCCTGGGCGGAGCAGTCGATAACGCAATCGATTCGGACTTGATCGACGAAATCGAAATCGAAAACAATGTACCAGCGGTCGACGCCGTGGATTACTTGTTTGGAAACCTTGAACCTTCGACATTGATGGGGTTCGTTTGGAAAGATTTCAATGCCGACAACCTGATCGATTTCAATGAACAAGCGATTGGTGGCGTTCAAATTGAGTTGAGCGGCGTCGATGATCGCGGAACTCTCGTCTCGGGCATTTTTGATGTGACCGATACCGATGGTGCGTACGCCTTCTTCAATCTTCGGCCGGGAACCTATGATGTCTCTGAATATCAACCTGCAGGTTTTACAGACGGAGCGGAAACATTGGGGGCCGTGAATGGCTCGCCCTCTGGAGTTGTTGCTAGCGACAGCTTTACGCAGATCCACGTGCAGCTACCGGGCTCCACCGGCCAAAACTATAACTTTGGAGAACGACCACAATCGACTGGCTCAGTGGCCAACTCTGGCCAATCGGCCTCGATCGGCTTTTGGCAAAACAAGAACGGTCGAAATCTACTTCACTCGTTGAACGGTGGTGCAAACGCTACCCAACTTGGATATTGGTTAGCTGCAACATTCCCCAATATGTACGGAGCCTCAGCGGGCATTAACAATCTTGCCGGAAAGACCAATCTGGAAGTTTCACATTTCTATGAATCGGTATTCCAGAGAAACAAGAAAACCGCTGCGGGAGGCGGACCTCCCAAAGTTGACGCGCAGGTACTCGCAACGGCATTGGCTGTTTATGTAACCAATTCGAGTCTCGCAGGAAATGCGGCATCGTCGTTCGGTTTTAACGTTACTGCAGATGGCTTGGGTACGCGAACATTCAATGTTGGATGCAGAGGCGAAGCGTTTGGTGTGGCAAATCATTCCCATGTTCAAGTACTCGACTTGTTGCTTGCGGTCAATGCTCGGTCAACGAATGGCTTGCTCTTTGACGTGACCGGCGACGGCGACACCAACGATACGAATGAAACTCTGTATCGCGAAATGGCAAACGACGTCTTTGAATCCATTAACAACGC
>JANMNK010000026.1:0-2040 GCA_031373875.1 Pirellulaceae bacterium
GGAAGTCGAGAAACGTGATCAACAACTATTGGAACTCAGTCAACAACTCGAAGTTGCTCAAGCCGATTTGGCAACGCTCGTTCAGCAACCAATTGATTTCTCGATAGAAACTACGCAAAAGTTGCTAGTGAGCGATGCTTCTACGCAACTTGATACGCTGTTGGCAACAGCCGAGCAATGTAACCCTACGCTACAAGGTTTGGCGTGGCAGATCCAACGCGATTTGCACAAACAGCGGTTGGCAGCCTTGCAAAAATATCCAGACCTCACCTACGGCGTTCAATATGGCATGATGAGTACAAGCCAAGCGATCAGTCCAGTTGCCGATGGCATCGACAACATTAGCTTTTCCGTTGGCACTACGCTTCCAATTTGGAAAAAGAAGATTCAAGCTGGGATATGCCAAGCGGCCTCCGAGAGAAATAGCTCAGCTCAACTTCACCAGTCCGAATGGAATTCGATCGCCGGTCGTTTGCGAAGGCTCGTTCAACAAGCGGATTCGCTTGATAAACAGCGCACACTCTATGTTGAAAGACTTATCCCGAGGGCGGAGCAAGCCTTTGAAATCTCGCAGTCAGAGTATACGGTTGGAAAGATCTCCTTCATTCAGTTGGTAGACAACTTTTCGGAAGTCTTAATGTTTCGAGTCGAGGTCGCCCGCATCGAAGCGTCGCTAGCCGGCGTTTTAGCCCAAATCGAACGTACGGTTGGATGTGAAACAACTTTCGGATCTGAGTAAAAATGCAAATGGCTCGAAAACGCACATGGAATTGGCCCAGGCGGCACTGTCGAGTTCAAAATGGTTTTAGGGGAAGTGTTTAAGTAGATCACGACGAAGTTCATTTCGGAACCTCATCATTAATTTGTAGCAATGTCTTCGTCACGTTAAGTCGCGCGAGGTTTTAACCCGCCGAGACGAAAAGCGAATTCGCAATATGCGATCTGCGTGAGCAAAGTGCGTAGACAGCTTTCCATTTCGGCAAATGGAAGACCTTCACCACCAAAAAAACGCATCCACAATTTTCTGGAAAAGGTTCCAGTTCGTTATCAAGGCGAGCTTACCGCGGAAAAAGCACTTTCGCATAGAGCTTACGAAATTTCGAACTCAGCACAAGCTTAATGAGTGCGCAAATTCAAACTCGTCAGTGCCAGTCAGGTCTGGCCCATTTGAATTCCGAAGATCCTGTTGGGGAGCTTAGGCTGGATCGAAGACCTGCTCGCAAGGTTATTGTAACGTTACGATTCGCCGAGCGATCCTCGAAGGTGTAGGTTGTGGAGATGCGTTTCCTTTACTCGAAGTTATAGTGACACTAGATATTTGAGAGTCCCCGTTTACTCCTTTAATTCTAGATACCCATTTCAGCTTTTACATGCGCTGCTGCTTTGCTCATGAACGATACATCTGCCCGTATTTCGTCAACGGACTTTTCAATATGAGACCAGTACGTGTTTGGATCTCGAAATGATGCGATCTCCCGTTGATAGGACCTCTCAATTGACAGAATGTGAGCGGGGGCTACGACAAGATAAGCAATGAGTAAGATCGCGGAGGTTGCAAAGCAATCCGTAGTCATGGTTTGCATTCGTGCCGCCAATATCGATCGCAACGACTGACTTGGGACTGGCTTCTTGCAGATCTTCTGACGAATAAACAGCCATAAAGCCGAAATCATGATCGATGAGAGCCAGCATGCCATCGATAAATAGGGCCCGCCGTATGCGGTCCATTAGTAAGCCACGTCTAACGGACCTAAATCATAACTAGTCGGCGTGTTGATGAGTTCTTCTGGATGGTAGTTCCAAAATCGAGGTGGGACGTGGAATGAAAAAGTGGGAATAAAATCGACTATGCGTTGAGCAGACAGGGAAAGTTTTAGCACGACGGCTACCAAAAGAATGAACACCATCGTTTCCGGGATCCCGAAACGAAAATTCCTTTTTTGCAGCCTATCGAAGATTACGAACATCAAGAGTACTGGAATCGCGACCTGGATTAGAATTTTGGTTATCTTTCCTGCATGCTCGACGTTGGCGATTCCC
>JANMNK010000030.1:0-7246 GCA_031373875.1 Pirellulaceae bacterium
GCTCACTTGCGCGTTTCGATAGGGCCTTTTGGCAAATCCTTTCGAGCTCTTTCGGCAGGTCTTCGTCGTATTGTCGAAGGGGCCGCGGCTCGAAGTTTTCTACGACCTCCATCAGCTCCGCTTTTGTCTCTCCTCGAAATGCTCGCTTGCCTGTAACAAGTTCATACAACACGGCTCCTAAAGAGAAAATATCGCTACGGCCATCGACGCGATGCCCCTCGCCTCGGGCTTGCTCTGGGCTCATGTACGCTGGTGTGCCTGCGTACCTCGGCCCCGCGCCAAGCCTACTTTCCGGCAGTGCTAATCCGAAATCTGCTAAGTACGGTTTTCCATCAAGATCGATCAAGATGTTGCTTGGCTTGACATCGCGATGAACGATCCCTTGTTTATGAGCATGGTGCACCGCCTCCGCAATAGAAGCGACTACTTCGACGGCTTCCAAACAGTTAAAGCGGTGTTCGCGAAGTACTTTGCCAAGATCTTGCCCTGGGATGAATTTCGAAACTACGTAGCATTCGAATTCTTCACTGCTACCAACGTCGTACACAGGCACAATGTTGGGATGGTCCAGATTTGCGACCATTCGAGCTTCTTGCAAATACTCGCGAGCACCAACTTGCCCTTTGACCAATGAATGGTGAGGAACCTTGATGGCAACTTTCCGCTCAAGTTCTTTATCGTAAGCAAGGTAGACGCTGCCAAACCCACCTTTGCCAATCGGTTTGTCAATTCTATATCGCCCAATTTGAACGGGTACAGCTTCCGTTTCGTCTAAATCATTAATGGGTCGATTTGAGCTCATTAGTTCGATCTGTTGAGAATTTCCAAAAAACAATTCGCGTGAAGTCGGAACCGATTTACAACAGGCTAAACAACACGACCAAATAAAGTTCGGTCTCTCTACTTCTGCAACAACGAAAATCGTTCTGGAAGTTTAACCTATAGACTTTGCTTTTTGAATTGTACCGGTCCAACCATGACCGAATCTTTGCCAATTCGATTAGTCTTCACTACTGGCTTCGCTGCCCTTAAGCATTCAACTATCTGTTGTTTTTAGTTCGGTGGGATGTCCTTGGTTGCAATCTATACTTAGGCGGGATTGAATTGGCGGGCTGCAAAAATAAGACGACCGATGCGGTTTTCATTGCAAACTATTGGCCATTCACGATCGATTCTGGGCGAGCAAATTGGCTGCTCATTTTAATTCGCGAGCCTTCCTCGCGGGCAAACATCGACATGCGGCCCTCAAGCACCGTTTGTTGGAAATTTTCGATTTGACGGTTCCAGAAGAAATAACTGACACCGAGCACGAAGAGCATCAGCAAAATGGAAACGGCACGAGTGACGAGTCGTTCCACTTCGTTAGGAGGAGGACTATCTTCAACGTTTGTATTTCTCATCGCGTTTTACGTTAAAGGCATCGTTATTCGTTGAACTACTCGCCCATTGCGACCCTCTGATGAGAGCCGCAGATTATTCAGAGTTACGGCAGGTTTCATTCGACTTATTATCGCATTTTTCGGGGGATTGCACTACTGTCAATCTATAAACCAAGCTGTAAAAATGTCGTGATCCATTGAGAATACAAATTCACTTTTGAGAATAGGAAAAGTGGCATGCTTCGAAAAATCGTAAGGCCGGACGCATTGGACTTGGATTCCTTGGGGCGGCGTGACTATTGGGTAGCTCTCGAGCATGACAGTATTTGGGGGGATCACCTTATTCCCTTGACCGTTTGGGTTGGTCCCGAAGCAAAACCTATAAAAGGACTTGTAGCTTTTGGTTCTAATCACGGCAACGAGTACGAAGGCCCCGTGGTGCTAAAACATCTCATGCGTGAAATTCGCTTAGAAGATGTTCGCGGCCGGATCATCATGATCCCTGTTTTAAATCCTTCAGCATTTCGTGCGGGCACGAGAGAAAGTACGCTCGACGACGGAGTCAATCTGAATCGAGCTTTCGTCAGCGAAGCCGGTCGCACTCCGGCACTCGCAGGCATCACGCATCGGATCGCAGCTTTTGTTCGCGAGCATATTTGGCCTCGCGTTCATGTGGTGATCGACCTTCACTCGGGTGGCGATGTTGCTCGTTTCGCGATTTGCGCCAATTTCCATCACGTCGATGACCACGAGCAAGCAAAAAAAATTGAAGAGACCGCACGCTGGTTTGGAACGCCTGCCCTAATGGTCTACCAAAATGCGACTCCAGGATTGTTGCCTAGCGAAGCCGAACGACTTGGCAAGATAACGGTCGGCACCGAACTGGGTTGGGGTAAAGCGGTTAATCTTGAAGGAGTCAAATACGGACGGCACGGTGTCTTGGCCGCCGCAATTCATAATAACCAACTCTACGGAGCAATCGAACCGATTGGACATCACAAAACCGGAACACAAGTCAAATTGGAAATGGTCGACCGCAGTTGCTTTACGGTTGCTCCCTTCGATGGCCACTATGAACCCCTGTTAGAATGTGGCGCACGGGTCAAGCAAGGCGATGTCGTTGGCTTGCTTCATGATTTTGACCATATCGATATGCCGCCTTGGCATGCAACCGCAGGGATCGATGGCATTGTTCTTGCGCAAGCTTGGGTAGCACCTGTCCCACGCGGTCAGCATATTGTGGTCGTGGGTCGCGTCCTTGCTTAGTCAACTCTAATTCGCCAACCGCGTCCGCAGCGCCCCCCAACTCATGCCGATCATTTTATTCCCACCCAAAAGAAGGCGGTCAAGGTAAGCATATCTGAGTTCTTTAACTGATTCTGTAACTCAAAAATGTCGAGGCCAAGATGACCAATAGCCAAGATTCGGTTTGTCTTCGTACTGCTACTGAACTTAAGTGATTCGGCAAGCCAGACTACTCTTTGCCACGTAATCACTCGACCATTTTTTAGCTGATGTTTGCTGGTTACTTATTAAACGAGAATAATAATCGACGTGCTAAATCAAGACACTGCCAACTCTGGTATCATCAAGTAATCCGGTGTTTTCCCCTTCCTGTCCGATCGTCCGACTGAACTGACATTTTTTTCGTCGGAAGCAAAACCGTTTTGTGGAGATTTAACTTGGCCATCGTTCATCAAGTATGTTCCAAGTTTTTGCTAGGAGTAACGGCCTTTGCATTTTGCTTGCAGAGCATTGGGCAATCGCAGAGTCCCGATTCTGTTGGCAAATACGATACCGTCATTCTCGGTGGCTGGGCGTTTCATACCGATTCGGGAACGTTCGTTAAAAATCGAGGCATTGGTATTTTGGGGGAACGTTTTGTATCGCTCGATTTACAAGATCAGATTGAACAGCTCAAGCAGACGTTGACCGACCAGCAGGTCATTCGCCTCGACGATCAACGTTATATTCTTCCAGGCTTGATCGATTGCCATGCACATTACAACGTGAAATTGATCAAACGACGCCGCGAAGAGTTTGAAGTCATGCCCGTAGTTTACTTGGCAAACGGCGTTACGGTGACTTTTTCTTGTGGAGAATTTGATCCTGAGCAAATGGAGTCCTTGCGCAAGCGAATCGACGCTGGCCAGCAAGTCGGCCCAAGACTGATTAACAGCGGACCTTACTTTGGACGCGCCCGACCGGGTTGGCGAGGAGAGAAACCCGAATCCGAGATTCGCGCCGAAGTAGATTATTGGGCGGGGCGGGGCGTTGGTGGTTTCAAAGCAAAACAGATCGCGCCCTCCGAACTCAAAGCCCTCATCGACCAAGCTCACAAGCATGGCTTAACTGTAACGGGACATCTGGATTCAGGCTTTCGATCATCGGTAAACCCTCGCGATGCCATTGATTTTGGTATCGACCGTATCGAGCATTTCCTGGGCGGCGATGCGATGTTGGATTCCAAGCCGGCGTACGAGACTTTAGGTTCGATCACTGCGGACATGCCAGAATTTAAAGCGATCGTTCAGAAGTTCGTTGAACAGGGTACTTGGTTTGACGCGACCCTGACAGCCTACGGATATTTTGGCCATGCGGGAGAGGAGTTTGGTTATTGGTTTAACGAACGTTCGCTTTTTACTTCCCATGTTCAGGACATGGTCAAGACAAAAGGGCCGGTCCAACCGAACGAGCAATTTGCAAAAATATACCAAGCGAAAATCGATACCATCGCTGCCTATTTCCAAGCAGGCGGCAAGCTAACTCTCGGAACCGATCACGTCAGCGACGGAAACCACTTGCCTGGATTTGGTGCCCATCGCGAACTGGATGCATTTGTTAGAGGTGGAATTCCACCGGCCGATGCAATTCGAATTGGAACCATCAACGGTGCGAGGGCGCTGAAAATCGATCAGGATCACGGCTCAATCGAAGCGGGCAAAACTGCAGATTTGTTCGTCGTTCGCGGAAACCCGCTCGAGAATATCCGAAACTCGCGCAATGTTGAACGGGTTTTCCGCCGAGGCAAAATCCACATGGCTGATCAACTTTTGGCAACCGTTGTTGGAAAGCTTGGCCCCTCGTCGGAAAATGAAAAAGACGATTGGTGATATCCAGGTTCTCTTTCTGCTTATGATAACAGCGAACATCTTTTTTCGCGAAATGTCTTTCACGTGACGACCATCGCGTAATTTTGGCTACGGGGCATCGACGTGTTTTACTTGAGGGCGATCGGCCGAGCATATCATCGAGCTTTCCAGGGTTTGCCACGCGAAGTCTGGTATTTGGCGCTCGTCATGTTGATCAATCGTTCGGGTTCGATGGTCTTGCCATTCTTGGCATTGTACGTGAATACGGAACTGGGATACAAAGCCTCTGCAGCGGGCATGATGGTCGTAGCGTACGGATTAGGCAGCACGCTTGGCACGTATCTCGGTGGCTATCTGACAGAGCGATTGGGTGCTTTTCGCGTTCAAGTTTTTTCGCTGACTCTCACGGGGGTTGGGTTTGCCGCACTTTCGCAGATGACCAGCTATGCGGCCTTTGCCATTACACTATTCTTTCTCAGCGTGGCGGCAGATGCATTACGTCCAGCGAACGGCACGGCTTTGACGCTTTTGTGCCCTAAGAAATTACACAAACGTGCGTTTGCTTTGAATCGATTGGCAATCAATTTGGGACTCGCCATTGGTCCAGCCATCGGTGGTTGGTTAGCGACAGTAAATTATCAATGGCTTTTTTGGCTGGATGCAATTACATGTTTCTTGGCAGCCATGGCGTTATGGCGACTTTTTGGAACAGAAACACCCATCTCAAGCAAACCGAATTCTATGGTGAACGGCTCCGAGCAGTCACCGTGGACGGATCGCACATTCTTGATGTTTATCTTGCTTACAATTCCCACGTTTGCAGTATTTTTTCAATTGATCTCGACCTACCCGTTGTTCCTACGCAATGAATACAAATTTGCGGAGTGGCAGATCGGACTTCTATTCGCGCTCAACACGGCTATTGTCGTTTTGTTTGAAATGTTGATTGTCACGCACCTCGACAGATGGCGACCGTTGCAAGTTATCGCTTGGGGAAGTTTTTTCATGTGCGAAGGTTTTGCCATTCTGTGTTTCGGCAATGGCGTCTTCCTAGCGATCATCAGCGTCTTGGCGTATACGTTAGGCGAGATGCTGGCTATGCCGCAAGGAATGGCGTTTGCGGCTTCGAGAAGTAGCGAGCAATCAAGGGGACGTTACATCGGCCTTTACACCATGAGCATCTCTGTTTTTTTCGTGGTTGGACCGGTCATTGGATCATGGATGTACTCATTCGATCACTGGTTATTTTGGAAGGTCTCGCTCGGAGTCGGCGTGGTCGTGTTGCTTGGCTATTACGCTTTGGATTACTGTTTGCCTAAACAAGAACTGAAAACGATGGCGGAGAATGTTTCAGCGTCGGCTTCTGTCAAGTAGCCAGAATCACTAGCGATCCGAACATTGAGCGGCTTCGCTGGAAATTGCCGGTTGATGCAACAATCTTTCGCACAACTGCAAGGAGAGTAGTGCCACGAACGCGGGCCAGAATGGGATTGCTGAGGTCAAGTATCGTCCGAGCGTAGGTTCGACAAGCATGATCAATAGGGTGCAAGATACCGTGTAGGAAATCGCTATCCAAAATACGATTTGCAATTCGAAATTCTGCTGTTGGACTCCCGCCCGGCAATCTTCCTGATTGTCTACCATGCGTGATCCAAATACCAAATGGAAAACGATACTTCCGAAGGCCATTGCCACGGCCATCAATGTTCCGATATCTCGAAGTACAAGTTCCAGCATGTTTCGAATCGCATGTTTGCCATTCCACAACAACCATTGCCTATAAAACGTGGGCTTGATCGACAAGACTTGCTGCGAAAGATCTTTTAATTTGCGATTGATCACCCGTGGATCATCGCCAAATAATTCCTTTGCTGTTGGTACTGCGATTTCCCAAACCACAGGATTAAACATTTTTTCCATGGACTCATAGTCGACGGGTGCTCGGTAACCCGAGAGTTGGTCTCGACGATTGGCTAATTGCTGAGCAAGCGGTTGCATCTCTGAGGGCAACTGTTGAACGACGTCGGCATCGATCGCTTGTCCGGCAATACCTACAATGTTGTATCCGGCAAAGGAAACAAATCCAAACTCGCCCACTACAGCCAAACGCAACCCACAGTATGCGACAAAGGGAGCAATCGTAAACATTGCGCAAATCAAGGAGCGTTTGAATCGCAAATACCAAACTTCGTCGCGTCGTAGCAGCCAAACATCCAGCCATGCAACCAATAAAGGCACCAGCAATAGCATGAAGAGCAGGGCAGGCCGAACCAAATAATCAGCAGTCACGAATAGTGACATCAAGCACCAGGGTTTCCACTTGGCTCCGGGACTCACACAAAAAAGTGTGGCCGCAATGGCAGCCACTGCTAAGGATATGGCTAAAGAATCCGACAAAACGGCTGGCCCGAGGTCGGTTAAGCTTGTAGAAAACATCATCGCGCCACAACACATAGCCGAAGTGCTTGCTCGAACTCCCACTCGGCGTAACCCGAAGCAAAATAAGACGACCGCAGACGAGTATGCAAGCCAATGCAAGTACGGGATCGCAGGGAGGCCAAAAGTACTCTTTGCAAGCGCGACGAATATTGGATAGCCCGGTGTTCGAATGCCACTAAGCATGGCTGGGAGCGACACGAACGAGTATTCGATGTAGTCTTGGCTATCGGGCTCGACTCGAATCTGATGCCTACCGGTAATTTCTAAAAAAACGAACATCAATAAAGACGCCGCAAGCGGAACTAATAACCACTTTTGTGACTTCGATTGCATTGC